>JBHHXF010000302.1:0-4999 GCA_046756905.1 Anaerolineae bacterium
ATCGTAGGCCGTGCCGGGCGTCAGCCAGAACAGACTGCCGACGAAGCGGGTGTCGTCAACGCGGGCGAGGGCGAAGCCGGCGCGGTACGGCTCATTGCCGGTGCGGTATTCGACCGCGGCGGTGGCGTCCCCATCCGGGTCGTCAGTGGGGGCGATGGTAGCGGTGATCCCCATGGCGTGGAAGGTGCCATAGAGTTCCAGGCTGGCAGCAGCGCCAACGGCAAGCGGTTGGAGAATCAGGCACATCACGCCTAACGAGATGAATCGGAGTAGGTTTCTCATTTGATATGGCCCACAACCTCCACTACACATGCCGTTAGACGGTGGCGATGCCTCATGGCTAGGACCAGCGCATCGCTAAAACTGCCGGCACACCTGGTGTGCAGCCAGTGCTACCCGATCATAGTATACACGGACGTGGTGCCGTCTGACGTAAACCAGAAGTGAAAAAGGCATGAAATTCCGCGAAGAGTTGGTGTCAAATCGATTGACGTGCTATACTTAAGGCGAACTTCGCGCTGTCATCTAATTGGCGTCTGCTTGCTTCATTGGAGGTTGTCATGCCCTCACCCTTTCCTGGAATGGATCCCTATCTGGAGGGCTCGCTCTGGACGAGCGTGCATTTCTCATTCAGCGCTGAAATTGCCCGCCAACTGGCGCCCAAGTTGCGTCCCCGCTATTTGGTCCTGCCGGCCGAACGCTTTGTGATGGAGATTCCGGAAGGCGTAGCGGTGACGACGGCCGACATTTATCCCGACGTGGGCGTGGCCGATGCCGGGCCTCCACCCTCCGGCAGCAGCGGGACAGCGGTGGCATCCGCACCGCTACGACTGGCGACAATGATACCCTCGCCCGTGCCACACGTCACCATAGAAATCCGTGACACCGCGAACCGGAAACTGGTCACGGCTATTGAAGTTCTCTCCCCAACCAATAAGCGCGGCAACGGACGAGAGGAGTATGTTGCCAAACGGCAGCGCATTTTGCTGAGTACAGCCCATCTGATGGAGATTGATCTGCTGCGAACCGGACAGCGAGTGCCGATGGAGCAGCCTCTGCCGGATGTCCCATACTTCGTCTTTCTCAGCCGCGCCGAAAGCCGTCCTCTCACCGAAGTCTGGCCGATTGCGCTGGATGAGCCACTACCGGTCGTGCCCCTGCCTCTTCTGGCCGGCGATCCCGACGTGCCGCTTGACCTGCAACTGGCTTTCACCACGGTCTATGACGAGCTGGGGTATGACCTGGCAGTAGACTACATGCGACCGCCAGAGGTGCCACTACAAGGGCAGGCTGCGGCCTGGGCGCAAGAACGCGTGCGGCCCAATTAGTCTGACAATGGCTCATTCCAGGGAAGGTTGGTAGAAGAGCGGCTACTCGTTCTGGTGAGTGGCCGGCGGGTCAGGGTAATGGTGAGGCACTCTGGCACCCGTCGCTCAGATGAGCTGCTACCTGCATCACATCCCGAACATCGATCATGCCATCCGGCACAACGTCGAAAAGCGACTCATACAGGGCCGGGTTTTGCCAGCGGCCGGCGACGGCCTGGACGTCGGCGATGGTGACCTGATCATCGCCGGTAACGTCGTAGCACGGCCGCGCGTTCCACGTGATCACGTTGATTGAATGGGGTGGCAACGTCAGGTCGTACGGATCCGCGAAGTCCGTCAGTTGGGACGTCAGAATTCTCACATTCTCAGCGTCCTCGTTGTCGTCGTGGATGCTGTTCGATGCGAGCTGATAGCGTGTGGCCAGGCTGGAGGGTGAGGCCGGCAAATCCAGACGTACTTGCTGAGACTCGTCCAGGCTCAGGTTGAAGAGGACTACAGAGTAGTTGTTGCCGTCCCGGAAGGCGAAGGACTGGACGTAGGACACGTCGATCTCGTTGAGCACACCGTTGAAGGGCATCTGGTGCCAACTGGGATTCGCCCCTGATTGTGCGGTGGTCAACATATCACCCTGGACAGCCTTGTTGACAATCTCCACGCCCAGCCAGGTCGGTCGCTTTCGGCCAGTAACTTCCAGATCGCGCAACATTCCCCACAGCCGGGCGTATCCACTGCTTTCCATCATCCATCTTGTGGAGAATCCATGGGCGCCGAACGCGGTTTGATTCTTCACCCCCATGTCTCGCAGGTAGACCAGCATGTGCAGTGGCAAAGCAATGCCGGCCATGCCCGTCACCAGGTCGTTGCGGGTCTCGATCGGTACGTCCCCGCCTGTCGTGTGGAAGTTGAGCTCATAGATCGCCAACCCCGTCCCTTGCCCGAAGCTGTCGATGTAGTTCTTGCTCTCTCGCATGATTCCGGAGGTTACATTGTCGAACGGCTGCGCGAAGGTCGGATAGAAGATCTCTTCGTCAGTGCCATAGCGGTCCAGGCTGAATTGGAAGTAGGGGGCCAGACCGACAGTATCATGGTTGGAGCTGTTACCTTCGATTTCATGTTGCCGTGGGGTCCAGCCGGCCTGCCCCCCGATGATCAGGTTGAACTTGGTGGGATCGTAATACGGACTAGATTTGAGGATACCGAAGCGGCCATGAGCGATTTGACCGAGACGAACACCATTCATGAGCGAGGCCCCAAAGAAAGGGTCGTCTGCCCACGCGGTTCCCCACAACTCGTTGCCGAACTCCAGGTGGATCATGGGGAAGACATCCGTCCAGGGAGCGCTTTGGCCCAGGGCCGCTCGGCGGTCGGCATAAGGATGCGCGCCGTCCGCCGGCGCCGCCAGGTACTCTAGGAGGTTGGCCAGGTCCGCCGGCGAAGAAGTCGTCGGGACGATGTGCCAGGGTTCCGCTCCGATCTCCTGACAGAGTTCCAGAAACTCATGCAGCGAATAGGCGAAGTTGTAGGCTTCGCGCTCGCCGGGATTGTAGTTGACGGTCTTTCTGGCCCAGGGAACGGCCAACTCGTTGTCGAGCGTGTCCCCCATTTGGTGGTCGTCCCAATCCCGCAGGATACCTGGCCCCAGCTCCTTCAGTCGGTTTACGAACGTGTCCGTAAAGACTGTGGGGTTCGTGTCACCGGAGCGATAGAGCGCCAGATCGTCCACCCAGGCTTCATCTCCTGCTGTTGGGATGTAGAAAGCGAGACCCAGGATGGGATGGAACTCATCTGGGGTATAGGATCGGGCCGGGTCGGTCCCAGCGGGGATGACGAAGTCCCGCTCGATCTTTTGCCAGCCGGCGGTCAGGGTGATCGTCTCGTCTATGAAATCGGCTTCGTCTTCCCGGAAGAAATGCACGCGCAACTGGTCGCCGTTGCTCCCGCCCCTGGCCCAGAATTCGAGATGCCAGTTGCCCTGCACGACCATCAGTTTGCCGGAGGTGGGGTCAAGGTCACGCCAGGAGGCGTCCATGTAGAAAGTGTAGGCCGCTTGCCATGACTCGGCGGGGTGCTCCAGGTGCAGAGACTGGCTCCCGGGACTGCCGGGCCGCACCGTCGTGGTGTCGGCGCTGTAGGCGTACCCCGAAGCGTAAACCCCAGGAAGCTCCGTGCGCACGATCATCGCGTCCCACTGTTCCGGGACCGCACCGTCGGAATCCAGGTAGAAGACGTTCTGATTGTTCTCGTGGGTGAAGTTCGTGACGGTCCCGGTTCTGCCCTTGGCCGGCCCGTAGATGATCTCGTACTCGGCCCCGTTCCAGAAGCCCTGGGGCTGTCCAATGCCCCATTGATCGTTATTCCACCTGGTGTCCCAGAAGGCCTGGGGGATGCGCCTGCCAGTGGCTCCCTCATCGGCGTGGATGATACTGCGGAAGATCCCCGCCTCGAAGCCGGGGTTCTCGATGATGTTCTTCACGATGTGTCCAGCCCCCCAGCGATCTCGCCAACCGACGACAATGCCAAATCGCTTAACCTGGGACACGCTTACCTGATCTTGAATATCGACGGTTGTCAGAGCCGCTTGCGCAGTGGAAGCTCTGATCGTGAACCGGCCGGCCAGCACCGTGGTGAGCAGACACAGGCAGAGAAAGGACACAACCGCAAGAGACCGGGGGGCGTTGCGTTCTACGGGCACGTGTTGCCCCATGCCGTAGTCACGAGCCCGATGTCCACGATGTTGGTTACTCCATCACCGTTAACGTCGTGGGCAGCTACGTAGGTCTGCTGTTTCGATGGCAGGTGCCAATAGCCGGCCACCGCCAGGATGTCCTCCGCACCCACGCCCGACGGGGGATAGAGGTCATAGCAGCCGGTGGTGATCCTGTCGATGGCAATGGTGCTTGTCCCCGCACCCGCGTCTACCTCTAATACAACGCAGTCCCCGATCCCCGGAGCGAGATCGGTGGAGAAATCCACGGTCAGGTTGATCACCTGGCTGTCACCTGGGTCCAGGTTCAAGCTCGTGGGGTCGAGGGCAATGATGTTATTCTGTGCGCTCTGGGCAGTCAGAGAGAGTGTCAGAGTCTCGAATCCATCGTTTTGAACAGTGTGGACGAACTCCGCCGCAGCGCCCGGCGAGGTCTGCACGTGTTGAGCAGCCGGGCTCAGTGTGAGGGGCGCTAGCGCCGGCGAAAGGGAAATTGCAGGGCCAGGTCCGTTCAGGTCGCGAACCGAGGCGCTGCCTGCACCGGTGCCAGCGTCCAGACCGCGAAATGCCAGTCGATAGCTTGCCTCCACGCTGCTGGTGTTGTACTTCGCCGGGAATAGGCAGGCTTCAACATCATCGTTTAGAACGAGCACGGGATAGTCCAGGGCCTCGGGCCACTCACGTGGGGTCGTGGTGTTGATGTTATTGAAGGACAGTTGTACGCTGTCCGGCCCCAAAGTCAGGTCCAGTCCGTCCAGGTCGAGTTGGTCGGCGGGAGTGCTGGCTTCCAACAGGAGGAGCGTGCCAAAGGGCGTCGCAAGGTTGGCGCCCTGCAACGCCGGAAGTGCCGGCGGCTGGTCAGTATAGGGTAGATACTCCCACGGGTTGCGGTTGCAGTCTTGATACAGGCAGCCATCGCGGAACTCGAGATGGAGATGAGCGAATCCACTGGCACTGGCGCCGCTGT
>JBHHXF010000303.1:0-4988 GCA_046756905.1 Anaerolineae bacterium
CGCATCTCGCATCCCGCATCCCGCTACCGCCGCCACGCCACGTGCAGCGTCTCTGGATCGCCGTCCAGCAGCCAGACCGCCGTGTTCCCGCCGGCAGCCAACCAGCCCACTGTGCCGCGACCGATGATTTCGTCGGTGTTGGCAGCCAGGTCGTGGCGATTGACGATGCCCTCCAGAGCCGACGACCACACCACAAACCCATCGCCGGCCCCCACCGCCGACACCCGGCCTCCCTCGGTCAGCAACCGCCCCTCCCCTGTCTCCAGGTCGAACAGGAACACGTCTCCGTCGGCGAACGGGCCATCGGCGTGCTTCCAGACAACAGTCGTGCCCCAAATGGCCGGCTCCCAGGCGCGCCCCGTCTCCCCGATGGGGAACAGCCTGCCCGATACCACATCATAGGCGAATAAGTCACCCCGCGTGCCGGCTTCGTCCTCCGTCGCCTGACCCCACACCACCCAGTCGCCGTACATTGCCACTCGGTCGATGCGTACCGGAGACCGGACACTGATGATCACCGAGGCATCGCCGGTGGCGGCGTTGACAAGACGCAAGGTTTCGACGACCGCCCCATCGGCGTTGGTGGCGAGGTCTTTCCAGACCACCAGGCCTTCGGTGTTGACGGCGAACTCACCGGGACGGAGCGCGCTCGTCGTGGCGGGGTCCTCCGTGCGCCCGATGGGGAGCGTGTCGCCCGTGGACAGGTCCAGAGCGTGCACCTCCCACCAACTGGCGCCGGACTCGGTCTCAACCATGGCGACCCAGTCACCCTGCCGGTAGCCGCGACAGACACAGCCGCCGGCGTTCGAGGGCGTGGCGAGTTGCCTGGTCTCGCTGCTTTGCAGGTTGTGCAGATACAGGCCCAGGCCCGGCCCCGCCGGCGCCACCCATAGAACCGCATCCTGGCCGGCCGTCGGAGTCAGAACGCGGCCGCCTAGCGCCAGGGGGAAGACGTTCCACCCCGCGCGCGTGACCACTTTGACGCTGGTCGGTTCCGGGACATTCGACGCCGGCGCGGTTGGCGTCAGCATTTGTGGCTGCGGCGAGGGCGTTAGCGTCGGCTGATCCCGAACCGCCGGCTTGACCGGCGTGGAGGTAGATCGAACGGCCGTCGGAACGGTGTACTCAACCGGCGTGGGCCCTGTTGGCCGGCAGCCAGCCAGGGCAACGACCGGTACGACGATCCATACGCCGAGGGTGATGGGCAGAACAGTGCTTCGGAGGCTACGCAATACGCAATACGCAGTACGCACCATGAGCACCATGCCGTCCACCCCACACCAGTCTCACGACCTAGCCATAGCGAGCCACGAACCGCTCCATGCGATTGAGCGCCTCCTCAATATCTGACATGGACGCAGTGTAAGAGCAGCGTACATACCCCTCACCGCCGGCTCCGAAGGCATTCCCCGGCACCACAGCCACCTCTTCCTCCATCAAGAGCCGCTCCGAGAATTCCTCGGAGGACAGACCGGTGCGCTCTACCGACGGGAAGGCGTAGAAGGCGCCGCGAGGCTCGAAGCAGTCCAGGCCTATCGCATTCAGCCCGTCGACAATCACACGCCGGCGACCATCGTACGCATCGATCATGGACTGAACCGACGCTTCGGATCGGGGGTCGGCCAGGGCCGCGATAGCAGCGTACTGGGCCGGCGTGGGGGCCGACATGATTATATACTGATGGATCTTCCGCAGGCCGCTCATCAAATCCGCCGGCCCACATGCGAAGCCGATGCGCCAGCCGGTCATGGCGAACTCTTTGGAGAACCCACCAACGAGCAGTGTTCGCTCCCGCATACCCGGGAGGGCTGCAAAGCAGGTGTGCTCCATGCCGTAAACCAGCCGGTTGTAGAGTTCATCGGACATGACCAACAAGTCGTATCGCTCAGCCAGGTCCGCGATCTCCAGCAGACGCCGGCGGCTCATCACGGCTCCGGTGGGATTGTTCGGATAGCCAATCAGCAGGCCCCGTGTACGCGGTGTGATGACGGCCTCGATCTGCTCGGCCGTCACCTGGAAGTCGTACTCCACGTAGGTCGGAATGGGAACGGGGACGCCCCCGGCGAAAAGCACGCACGCAGGATACGCGACGAAGCTTGGCTGAGGAACGATCACTTCATCGCCGGCATCGAGGGTGGCCAGGGCCGACAGGTGCAGCGCCTCCGACCCCCCCACGGTGATCAGGATTTCCTGATCGGGATCGTACCGAACGCCGAAGCGATCGGCCAGCAGATCGCTGATCAACTGCCGAAGTTCAATCATCCCCGAATTCGAGGTGTAGCCGGTGTGCCCCTGGTGCAGGGATGCGACGCCGGCTTCGGTGATGTGCGCCGGGGTGACGAAATCAGGTTCGCCGATCCCCAGGGAGATCACCTCTGGCATCGTGGCCAGGATGTCGAAAAAACGGCGGATTCCCGAGGGTGGCGTTTCGCGCACACGGCGGGATAAGCGATCACGTACGACTGGACGGTCTTGCAAACGACTTGGTAAAGTTTGTATACTCACTCGAAGAGCTCCTCTAGAGAATGATGGGGTAGATCGAAACTCGCCGCCACCGCTTGATGCGTGATGTGACCCTGAAACGTGTTCACACCTCGCTCCAGGGCGCGGTTGCGGCGAACAGCACCGAGAAAGCCCTCATCGGCCAGCAACAATGCATACGGCAGTGTTGCGTTGGACAGCGCATACGTGGATGTCCTGGGTACAGCCCCTGGCATGTTGGTCACTCCGTAGTGGATCACGCCATCCACCTCGAAGGTCGGGTTGCTGTGCGTGGTAGGCCGGCTGGTCTCGATGCAACCTCCCTGGTCGATGGCAACGTCTACAATGACGCTGCCGGCGTGCATCGTACTGACCATCTCCCGCGTGACGAGGTGCGGGGCTCTTGCACCAGGGATCAACACGGCACCGACCACCAAATCCGCCCGCTGAACGCTCATGGCGATGTTGCGCGGGTTGGAACTCAGCGTGGTCAGATTGCCGTGCAGAACCTCGCTCAGATAGCGCAGGCGCTCCAGGTCCCGATCGACGATGATGACATGAGCACCCAGGCCCAAAGCCACCTGAGCAGCGTTCGTCCCCACCGTGCCGCCGCCAATGATGACGACATCGCCCGGGCGCACTCCCGGCACACCGCCCAGCAGCTTCCCACGACCGCCACACATTTTCTCCAGGTAGTGAGCTCCCACCTGGATGGACATGCGGCCGGCCACCTCGCTCATGGGAATCAGAAGCGGCAGGTGGCCGTTATCCAGCGCCACGGTTTCATAAGCGATGCCTGTCACACCTGCTTCCAGCATGCGGTGAGTCAACTCCTCATCAGCAGCCAGGTGCAGGTAAGTGAAGAGCACCAGATCGCTGCGCAGGAACTCGTACTCTGCGGGCACCGGCTCCTTCACCTTGAGGATCATGTCTGCCCCCCTCCACACGCCGGCGGCGTCGGGGACGATGACAGCCCCGCTGTGCCGATACTCGTCGTCGGAAAACCCGCTCCCTTCGCCGGCCCCCGACTGCACCAACACGCGATGGCCATGCTGGGTCAGCATCTGCACACCGCCCGGCGTTAACGCCACCCGATATTCGTTGTCCTTAACCTCTGCGGGGACACCTACGATCATCTCTGTCTCCTTTTCGTCATTGATTGGCACGACGGATGTGCCACGTGTCTTGTACCTCGTCGTACGTCAGTTCCCACCGTTCGACTGGCCGGCCATCGCCGCCGGCAGCCGGCCCGATTCCCTCAAATGGGAGGACAGTTGTCACCACGAAGCTAACTCCTTCGGGTGTCCGCCAGCGGCGCTCAACATCGAGCACCTGGTAGCGCCGGCCCTGCCAGGTGAAGGCCCGCGGACGCTCCCCGTACCGATACCCCGAGTAGGCTTCTACGGCGACGTCGGTCTCAGTCATTACTGAAGTCCACACTGGCGGAATCACCGACGTTCAGCCGGCGAAACCGCCCCTTCACAAACGCTTCTTTGCCAATCAGGGACTGGTCCAACATCGTATCGACAATGATCGACCCTTCATCGATGATAGAGTCCCGTATGACCGAATCTTCGATTCGACAGCCGGCGGCCACCGTGGTGTACGGCCCGATCACCGAGTTCTTGATTTGCGCCGTTGGATGGATATACACCGGTGGAATCGTCACAGCGTTCGTCGATTCAAAGCGCACGTCATCGGTCTGCTCGTTCTTGAGGAGATAGCGGTTGGTCTGCAGCACGGCTTCGGGTGTCCCGCAATCCTCCCAAATGTCGACCGTGGGCGCGATTAGCCGGCTTCCTCGATCGACCATCAGTTGCAGTGCGTCGGCCAGATAGTATTCGCCCTTCGTCTGGATGTCCCGCTCGAGGAGTTCGTCGATGCACTCGAACATCAAGCCCGAATCCTTCAGATAATAGATGCCGATCACGGCCAGATTTGACACCGGCCGGTCAGGTTTTTCCACAAAGCGCGTGATGTAACCGTTCGCGTCCAGACTCACGACGCCAAACCGTCGGGGGTCCTCAACCTCTTTGACGAAGATCGCTCCGTCGGCGTCCAGGCCGGCCAGCGTCTCGAGATCCGCATCCGCGATGGTATCGACAAAGATGATCAGGATCGGACCATCGACGTGCTCTTTGACCAGGCCGATGGCGTGGGCCTGACCCTTCAGCTCTTTCTGCTCGACGTAGCGGGCCGCGAAATCGTAGTTATTATCAACGTATTCTTCGATCTGCTCGCCCAGGTAGCCGACGATGAAAATGATCTCGTCAGGTCGCAGATTGCCCAAGGTGTCCAGGACGTGCCCCAGCACGGGCTTGCCGGCCACCGTCACCAGCGGCTTCGGCCTGGTATGCGTATGCGGCCGCAGCCGGGTGCCACGGCCGGCCACGGGGATGATCACTTTCATGGGTTTTCGCTCCGGATTCTCGTCACACGATCCCATTTCTATACTACGTAGGCAATACTGCTGGCAATGCCCCCCCACACAGCGAGCCTGCTATTAT
>JBHHXF010000304.1:0-4985 GCA_046756905.1 Anaerolineae bacterium
GATCACTGTTCACTGGTCAATTGTAGCACGGGCCAGGCGGGCTGTAAACCTGAATTTCTTGACCGAATCCAGGGGTCGTAGTAACATTCTTGCTGCAATGGACCTTCAAGAGCAGTTGGACCGAATCACTCGCAAGAAAGGGCAGCTTGACCAGCATCGCCCTCTCAGTGCCAGCGTGGTCCAAAAACTGGCGGAGTACTTCGATGTAGAGTGGACGTATCACTCCAACGCTATTGAAGGCAGCACGCTCACACGCCGTGAGACACAACTGATCCTGCAGCACGGCCTGACCGTGGGCGGCAAGCCGCTAGTTGAACACCTTGAAGCGATTAACCACAAGCATGCCATCGACTTTGTTCAGACACTTGCGGACACTGACACGCCACTCACTGAACATATGATTCGGCAGATCCACACCTTGATCCTGCGGACCATTGACGATGACGAGGCCGGCCGCTACCGTCGGGGACAGGTCCGCATCGCCGGGTCAGAGTATATGCCGCCAGAGGCCGTCAGCGTGCCGGCGCTCATGCAAGAGTTGGTGGCCTGGTTGGACAGCGACGATGTCTCAGCCCGACACCCGGTAGAAACAGCGGCGTTGGCCCATTTCCGACTGGTTCATATCCATCCGTTCGTTGATGGAAATGGGCGAACGGCGCGTCTGCTGATGAACTTGTGGCTGATGCGGGCTAGCTACCCGCCGGCGGTGATTCGAAACGAGGATCGCGATGCCTATTACTCGGCCCTGGATGCGGCTCACGACGGAGATACAGACGGCTTCGCCTCGCTTGTGGCCGGCGCAGCGGAACGAGCGTTGGACACCTACCTCGATGCAATATAGCACTTGCATTTCTCCCACGTTTTGAGTATAATATGCTCGCCATTGGCACTCTCGTCTGTAGAGTGCTAATGTTTTGTGTGTTCGTCACTTCACCAGAGACGGTTGCGGATAGTGCTTGTGCGTCTAGCGGTGCCGGCTGGTGCGCCGGACGGGCTCTACCGCATCTGTCGCAAATCACAGCAGCTCTGTATTAAAGGAGGTTGTTTGTTCGATGGCAAAGACACTTCACCCCCTTGGCGATCGCGTAATTGTTGAACCGATCGAAAAGGACGAAATAACGGCCGGCGGCATATACGTGCCCGAGACAGCCAAGGAACGGCCACAGGAAGGTTTGGTCATCGCAGTCGGTCCAGGCCAGGTCCGCGAAGATGGCAACCGCAACCCCATGGACGTTGCGGAAGGAGATCGAGTCATCTACGCCAAATACGGCGGCACTGAGTTCAAAGTCGATGACCAGACACTTCTCATTCTGAGTGAGCGGGACATCCTGGCCAAGATCGAAGGCTAGTAGGACACTACTCTTTAAGGAGGGATACTAAGGAATGCCGAAGCAACTAGCATTTTCTGAAGACGCACGACGAGATTTGAAGGCCGGCGTCGATGCGCTGGCCAACGCAGTCAAGGTCACTCTGGGCCCCAAGGGGCGCAACGTGGCTCTGGACAAGAAGTGGGGCGCCCCGACTATCACCCACGACGGCGTGACAGTGGCCAAGGAGATCGAGCTGGAAGAGCCGTACCAGAACATGGGCGCTCAACTGCTGAAGGAGGCCGCTACGCGAACCAACGACGTTGCCGGCGATGGGACCACCACCGCCACCGTTCTGGCGCAGGGCATTGTGAACGAAGGCCTGAGGAACGTAACCGCTGGGGCGAACCCCATGCTTCTGAAGCGTGGCATCGAGTGGGCCTCGGAGCGTATTGTTGAGAACATACGCGGGCAGGCAAAGGAGATTCGCGGCAAGGCAGAGATCGCCGACGTGGCCGCCATCTCTGCCAACGAGCGGGCCATCGGCGACCTGATCGCCGAAGTGATGGACAAGGTCGGTAAGGACGGCGTGATCACCGTCGAAGAGAGCAAAGGTCTGGCTTTCGAGACCGAGTACGTTGAGGGCATGCAGTTTGATCGCGGCTACATCAGCCCGTATTTCGTCACAGATGCGGAGCGTATGGAAGCCGCACTGGAGAGTCCGCACATCCTGATTACGGATCGCAAGATTAGCGCCGCCAGCGACATCGTTCCCCTCATGGAAAAACTGGTGCAGGTGGGCACGCGCGATTTCGTAGTGATCGCCGAGGACATTGAGGGCGAAGCGCTGGCCACCCTGGTGCTGAACAAACTGCGCGGCACTTTCAACGCTCTGGCTGTTAAAGCCCCCGGCTTTGGTGATCGCCGCAAGGCCATGCTGCAGGATATCGCCATCCTGACCGGGGCAACGGTCATCTCTGAGGAAGTGGGCCGGAAACTGGACACGACCACTGTCAGCGATCTAGGTCGAGCCGACAAGATCGTATCCACCAAAGATGATACCACCATCGTTGGCGGTACAGGCGATGATGCAGCAATCAGAGGCCGCATTGAGCAGATTCGGGCGCAGGTTGAGACGACGACCAGCGACTATGACCGGGAGAAGCTACAAGAGCGGCTGGCTAAGCTGGCCGGCGGTGTCGCCATCATCGGCGTAGGCGCGGCCACGGAAGTCGAACTCAAGGAGAAGAAGCACCGCGTCGAAGATGCGTTGAGCGCTACGCGTGCTGCCGTCGAAGAGGGTATTGTGCCCGGCGGTGGTGTTGCCCTACTGAATGCCGTTTCCATGCTGGACGATGCGCCATTCCCTCCCGATAGCGATGAGGCGACCGGGGTACGGATCGTTCGCCGCGCGCTGGAGGAGCCTATGCGCCAACTGGCTCAGAATGCCGGCGCCGATGGCGCTGTCATCGTTCAGAACGTTCTACGCAATCAGGAAACACAAGATAATGCCAGCCTGGGCTATAACGTCCTGACCGGCGAGTATGAGGACATGGTAGCGGCCGGCATCATTGACCCCGCCATGGTTACGCGCAGTGCGGTCGAGAACGCAGCCAGCATCGCCGCGATGATTCTCACCACCGAGGCGCTGATCACGGACATTCCAGAGGAAGAGCCGGCCATGCCGGCCATGCCGCCGCAGTATTAAACCAACAACTGCGCAAATCGCTAAGAAGCGTTTGGCGGTGTTGAGAGTACAGTCGGTGCTCCCAACACCGCCAACTTTTTTCGCAACCCGCTGTCGTTTTCGGGCTGTGAGGAACCTCCCCTAACTTTCATCTGGAATATCCGTCCCCGGCCCAACCAAAAACACGTCTGACCAGGCGTTGTAGTGGCTGTCGAACCGTTCGCGGGCGACCTCTTTGCCATCCTGTTTAATGATTCGATACACCGTCACATCCGACCCCTCGTTCGCCCAGTCGATCTGCTTGATCGCACCGGGCGGCAGACTATCATCCACCTGGTAGACCGGATCCTTGGGCACGGTCACATTAGTAATCTCCGGTCCTTCCAGCTCAACTTCGCGGTCCGGGCGGGTGCCGTAGAAAAAGAAAGTTATCGTGCCGGCCTGTGCGTCCACCTCGGTCTCGACCAGCAGATACGCCCCTGTGTCATTGCGAAACTTGAAATCCACCAACGGCGAGTAGATCGTCGCATCAAGGCCAGGAATCGATCTCGTCTCATACCAGCCCACGCGGTAGCCGTGGGCCCAGCGTTCGACGATAGGGAAGCCGCCGAAAAACGCGGCGCGAAATGCCGTCGTCGACACCTGGCACACTCCACCGCCGATCCCGACGGCAGTGCGATTCCCCGTGATAATGTACGCCTCTTCGTAGCCTTCCTCCTCGCTGACGTCTCCCAGGTAGCGATTGAAGGAAAAGGCTTCGCCTGGTGGTATCACGACGCCCTGGAACTTCGACGCCGACACCTGGATGTTCTTGGCGCGGCCGGCCGGCGAGCCCTTGAAGTAAGTCGTGGCCTGGCTGACTAACTCCACGATGCCCATGTTGGGGACATCTCGGGCATCGACCGCCGGCTTCTCGATGATCACTGCCAGCGGAACCGTGCGCTCTGTACTCTCCGTTGCATGGACGATGCGCTCGACGGTTGCTGTAACGTCCAGCGTTCGTCCATCACGGCTCATCTTGATGACTCGAACCTGCTGTGTGTTGGGGTCGAAATCGAGACGTGCATCCTCTGGCAATTGATACACATCGGCCGACAGAGGCTCGACCCAACTGCGCACTTTCGCCGCATCGACGAACGACTCTACCACCAACTCGCCAGTCGCGACTGACTTGTCAAACACCAACCATTGGCGCAGCGTCTCCCGGCTGATGGTCCACGCCCGGTCGTCGTACAGAACCTCAATTGGGGCGCTAAGAAGTCGGTCAACTCGCTCTTTGGCAGCGATCGCCGGCGCATCACCGATGGCCGGCTGGATTGTCTGAACGTGGAGGTCGATAGGCTCCTGGGATTGATGCAGGATACGCTCCTGGATGGCGGCTACCACCGGTTCCACATCCAGGTATCGGCCTAGCCGGCTGGGAGTCACCTCGGCCATGAAGCCACTCAGCGTCACGTCCGCATCCCGGGCCGGTTGATTGATCTGGTCAGCCAGGTTTTCCACATATGCTCGAGCCCGTCCGGGATCGAAAACCGTGCGCGGCACAACCGTATGCCCGTTGCGATAAACATCCATCTGCCGCCAGAGATTCCCCCGCAGATCGCTGCTCCGCCCCACCGCGTACGCCTCAGCGACAGCCGACGTGGAATCCAGCGCGGCGCCCAGGTCCTTCGGTGTAGCGATCCACAGCTCGTTCCCGTCCCGAAAGATCAGTTGCGCGTCCTCGTAGTACCGCATCTTGCCGCGCAGGTAAGTCTCCGCCTCCGCCGGCGTCATGCCCCCAACATCCCAACCAAGTATGTTTACGCCGGCGAAAACTCGACCGGAGTAGGTGTGCTGATAGAGGAAGGCGACCGACAGCAGAACAAGGGTGAGCAGCACCACACTAACACTGGGAGCGATCAACAACCATCGCGCAACCGAATGATAGGATGAAGATCGAGTTTTGGTCATTTTCCGAACACTCCAACTCAGTGATTAGTGGTTAGTGG
>JBHHXF010000305.1:0-4974 GCA_046756905.1 Anaerolineae bacterium
TGCTACCGACGCAGTAAGGGTATATCCAGGAGTAGGGGCAAGGCAAGTCGGAGAGTAGGGGCGAGGCAAGTCGGAGAGCAAGTTCTTATGCTTCGACACCACCAATCCGACTTGCCCCGCCCCTACTTGCCTCGCCCCTACTCTCCGACTTGCCTCGATAAGATGATTAGATGGCTGGTTGGATTGCAGAGTACCCAGCCAACCAGCCAACCAGCCATCTAACCAGCCAGCCAACCAGCCATCTATTATCAGTACTTGGGAAAACTGAACGCTAACCCTCCCGCAGGTTGTCGATTAGACGCCAAGATCGGTTTGGAGCGCGTGTTGCATGACATAATCAAAACCTGCGGGAGGGTGATCAAAGGAAATTCCCAAGTACTGATTATCGGAGAAGATGTCGTCGTTTGTTCCGAAAGCCCGGCAATCGCCGGCCACTACCAGTTGACAAGCCGGCCACATACGGCTACAATAAAGCCACCCAGGGAAACCATATCACATCATCATCAAGCGGAGTCAATCGTGCGCGAACTTACACCTCGTCAACAGGAATTCCTCGACCAGGTCATCGATCTGTACCAGACGACCGGAGAGCCGGTGCACTACTCCACCGTAGCCGAGCGTCTGGGAGTCAGCAATTCAACGGCCTACGAGATGCTGCGCGTGCTCGAACGCAAGACTCACCTGAGCGCGCGGTACGTTCTCGCAGAAAGTTCGGGACCCGGTCGCTCGACGGTCATGTTCACACCCAGGTCTCAACTCGCTGATGCGGAGTGGGAACAGGTGCGCAGCCGAATCCTTGCCACGCTTGGGCGAGATGAGGCTAGCAACCAGGAACTCCTCCAGGACATCCTGGGGCAGTTGCCCGACATCAGTTCACCGCTGGCCTACTGCGCCCAGGTGACGACTGCCCTGCTGCTGAGCGTGCGCACCGAGCTGCGGAGCCGGCTGAGCGAGCATGAACTGATCCAGGCCATTCTCGCCAGCAATTTGCCGGATACCCCATCATTGAATCTTCTGCCTGGGTTTGCGCTAGGGCTTTCGTTCCGCGAGCGGGCCAACCGCGAACTGCGCAGCCGGCTCGTCGAGCATACCCAGGAGTACCAGCGCCGCCTTGGGCGCCTTGACGCCCGAGGCCGATCTATGTTGCGGGACTTCCTGCGCCGCGTGGTTGTGCAAACTCAGACCACCACCCCCGAAGGATAGCCCCGCCAGCTAATTCTTTCTTTTTGTCCTATTTTTCCGTTTTTTTCGGAACGAATCGACAACTTGTGTGTTGTATATCGAGGGCACTTGGATTTCTCGAAAGACTGATACCCGGATTGAGGAGGTTCTTCGCTATGATTCGTCTCGTAACTGACAGCATGTCACAATTGCCGGCCGAGGTCGTGAGCAAATACGACATCTCGACGGTGCCAGTGAGCGTTATCTTCAATGACCAAGCGTTCCGCGAGGGCATAGACATCTCAAGCGACGAATTCTACCGGCGACTTACCGAAGCTGAGTCGCTGCCGACGACGACCCAGCCCTCACCGGGCGATTTCCAGCGGGTCTACCAACGCCTGGCAGACGAGGGGGCCGATATTATCTCCATTCATCCGCCAGAAACTCTGAGTGGCACAATCAACTCGGCGCGGCAGGCCGCAGCGATGGTGAATGGAAGTCGTATCGCTCCAGTGGAGATACCGTGGCTCGCCCCGTCGCAGGGCTTCATTGTCCTGGAAGCCGCCAGAGGGATTGAAGCCGGCGCTGACTACGACGAGGTACTCCAACTCATCGACGGGCTGGTTCCGCGTCAGAACCTGATCTTTGCTGTGGACACGCTGGAGTACCTGCAAAAAGGTGGTCGGATCGGCGGAGCGCAGGCGTTGTTGGGGTCACTGCTGCGCCTCAAGCCGATTCTATACCTGAAGGATGGCCGTGTCGAGCCGTTAGACCGTGTTCGCACCTGGAGTCGGGTGCCTGACCGCCTGCTGGCGCTCATGGCCGATATGCTGGGGCCGGGGGACGACCCTGTCCATGTCGGTGTGATGCATTCCTGCAACAGTGAGGGCGCTGCCGGCCTGGAGGAAGAAGTCTACCGGCGATTTGATGTGGCAGAACTCTACACAACCGAGATCGGGCCGGCGATAGGCACCCATGTCGGTCCAGGCGCGCTCGGCCTGGCATTCTACCGATAGCAAACGAGAGACCCTAAAGGTTTCGGAAACCTTTAGGGTCTCTGTGGGGAGATCGTTTCAAGGCCGGCGCTAAGCTGAGACTCTCACCAAGCTCGGCTTAGTCATCCGCCGGAGTGCCATTGAGAACCTGGTCACAAATGAAATGCTCGCGGTTGATGTGCAGATTGGTCACAATCCGGCCATCCTCCAGCTCTCTGTCGTAGGGGACCAGGATCTGTTGATCAATGAAGCGATCGAGTATGCGACTCGCCGTGTCGTCCGTGAGTCGCAGCCGGCCAGTGGGCGAAATGGCGTAGCTGTGAATGAAGTTTAGCGTGAGATACGGGCGATTCTGCTCCAGGTAGTCGATCAGCCGTATCAACTGCGCTTCCTCGTAGGTTGTACCCTCTGGCAGCGGCGCTTGATCTGTGTCGCCCCCGCTGGAACGGATCTCGGCCCCCTCGACGATGATGAGGTCTTCGGCGTCGGCGCTGGCAACCAGGTCGTTGCTCACTGTACCAGGCACAGCCGAGATGACAACCTTCTTCCCGAATCGGTGACGCGCTCGGGTCACGACCCTGATGAAGTCGCTGTCGCCGGTCATCAAAATGTAAGTGTCAACCGATGGACGGTCGAGCAGACAATCGACGATGTCCATCAACATTACCATGTCGGCCGAGCTCTTATGGCTTCCAGTGCGCCGCTTCGGAATGTCGCGGGGGAGAATGCCGGCCACTTCCAACGTCCTTCGATAGTAGGATGGATGTTCAGTAAAGTCGGCATAAGCAGAAGCGACGGCTACCCGCCCATACGTGCGTGCTTTACCCATCAACTCATGAGGGTCCGGTTCCTGTCCGTAGGTGTTTAGCAAGCCATAGCGAACGTTTTCGAAGTCGATAAACAATGCTACTTCTCGATCTTCTCCCATTCTTTTACCTCCTCAATTGAAGCAAGATGACTGTCTATGTCGGGACCTGGAAGCGAAGGCCCGTGCCGGATGTAAAGGTACACTGTGCTCGCTGTCCATTCCTGGCCCAACTCCCAACCGTCAATCCAACACTCCCCAGTGTATTGGATGATTTATTACTAAGACGGGCCGGCATGAACGGCTAACGCGACGTCGATAGGTTTGTGAATCGTTCTCCCTCTAAAAACTGCCATATTATACCACATGAAACAGCAGCGTGCAACGCCGGCTAGCGGCCAACCTGTACCAGAACTTGCTCAGTATAACGGACAGCCAGATTCGATTGGCCGGCAGCGTCGACGACACGGAACAGGTGTACACCGGCCGGCGCGCCGCACCGCAGATGGTAGCCTAGATCACCCACCGTGTAACCGCGACACACCTCGCGCCCATCCAGGGTGAAAACCATAACAGATCTTTTTCATCTGTGAACGTGATCATGTTTTACTCAGAAGCATTCGAGGGTTCACGAAAGTGGACACGACGATCCATGTCTACATCAAGTCACTAAATCCTGCCCTGCAATTCGGTAAGCAACCTGTTCACATTGATGGGATCGATATGTAGTGGGTTTAGAGCTCCGCCAAGAGGAGCAACTATGAACTGGTCGCGTTTACTGCCACCTGTTTCAAAAGATTACGAAGGCTCGAAAGTGTTGCCTGTCGCCACTCGTCAGGCTAATGGCCTGCACACGCCCTCAAAACCCCGACGTAAAAGCGGTTGACATGGCATCGCGCCAGTGCTATAATGCCGGCGGTTCATCATTCACCCCCACCAACCAAGGAGGAGACATCCATGCGTAAACACCGATATGTTTTGATGGCACTGCTCGTTGTGCTGGCTGTCGCAGCCACGCACTGCGCGGCGCCCCCCCCGACCAAGGAAGCGGCTGCTCCAGAAGCGGCGCCGGCCAAGCAGTTCAAACTGGCCGCCATCTTGCCTGGCGTCATCACCGACGCCGACTACAACACCCTCGGCTACATAGGCGTCACGTCCGTCCAGAAGGACCTGGGCGTCGAGGTGGCCTACTCCGAGAGCGTGCCGGTGCCGGACGTCGAGCGGGTCATGCGTGAATACATCGACGATGGCTTCAACATCATCTTTACCCACGGAGGCCAGTTCGTTTCTCAGACCAAGGACCTGGCCGGCCAGTTCCCCGAAGTCTACTTCATCGCCGAGGGTGACGGCGCTGTGGAAGGCGCTCCTGACAACTTCTGGATCATCGACCGAAACTTCCAGGTCGGCTTCTATGCCATCGGCGCTCTGGCCGCCAAGCAGACCCAGACGGGCAAGATTGGCTACATCGGCGGGCTGACCCTGCCCTTCTCGTATGCCGAGGTCCACGCCATGGAGCAGGCCATCAACGATCTTGGCGCCGATGTGGAACTTAAGCCGGTGTGGGCCGGCAACTTCAACGACCCCACCAAAGCCCGAGAGCTGACCGATGCCATGATCGCCGACGGCGCCGACGTGATCGTTGGCTCCCTCAACCTGGGCATGTTCGGCCTGTTCGAGGCGGTCAAGGGGGCGCCGGGCCAGGTTTGGGCGACGGCTAAGTACACCGACAAATCCAACTTTGCCCCCGACAACTATATCACCTCGGTCCTGTACGACTGGGTAGGGCCGCTGGAGGACATCGTCCAGAAGATCATGGCCGGCGAGACAGGCGGCTACTACCCCCTGGGCTTCGACACCGGGGTTGCCCTCCAAATGCCTCTCCGCAACGTGTCCGACCAGATCAACAGCGAGATGAAGCAGATCATTGCCGACGTGCAGTCCGGCAAGATCGAAGTCGCCAAGGACACGACCCCTATCGAGTGATCAGTGATCAGTATTCAGTAAACAGTAAAC
>JBHHXF010000306.1:0-4960 GCA_046756905.1 Anaerolineae bacterium
CTGGCCGACCGGCTGGGCGAGCTAATCGATGCCGACGGCTGCTACATTACCGTGTGGGACGAGGCGCGGCAGATGACTATCCCGGTTGCGGCCTACGGCGAACTGCGCGAGACCTATCCCTCGTCGCCCTCCCAACCCGGCGAAGTGACCATGACGGAATCCGTCCTGCGGGCCGGTCACGCTCTCGTCGCCGAAGACGTGTTTAACTCACCTTACCTCAGCTCGAGCATCGCGGCCCAGTACCCGGCCCGCTCGCTCCTCGGTCTGCCGCTCATCGCCGGCGACCAGAAACTGGGCGCAGCCCTCATCGCCTTCAATGAACCGCACCAGTTCACCCCGGACGAAATCGCGCGCGGTGAACAGGCCGCCGGGCAGATCGCCCTGGCTGTCGCCAAGGCGCGACTGTTGGAGGAGGAACGTGAACAACGCCAACTGGCCGAGGCGCTGCGTGAGGTGGCGCTGGAACTTGCGGCCGAGTTGGATCTGGACACCCTTCTTCGCTCCATCGTATCGCGGGCTGTTGAACTGCTGGATGGGATTTCAGGTGTCCTCTACCTCTATCGACCGGAGCGAGATGTGCTGGAGTTGATGATGACCGTCGGTGAAAACCTGGCACCCATCGGCACCACCCTCTATCGGGGAGAGGGACTCTCCGGCAAAATCTGGGAGACTGGCAACCCACTCATTGTGGACGACTACGAACATTGGGAGGGACGCGCGGACGTCTATGAGGGATATCCCTTCACAGCCGTTGCGGGTGTGCCGGTCCGTTGGGGCGAGGAGTTCCTGGGGGTGTTGAACGTCCTGGCAGATCCCCCGCGCACCTTCTCCCATTCTGACACCGAGCTGTTCAGCTTGTTCGCTACCCAAGCTGCCATCGCCATTCAGAACGCCCGCCTTTTCGACGCCGCGCAGCACCGCGCCCAAGAGGCGGAAACGCTGCGCGAGGCCGGCGCTGTGGTGGCTGCCACCCTCCAGCAGGACGAAGCTATCCAAAGCATCCTGGAACAACTGGAGCAGGTCGTACCTTACGACAGCGCCTCGGTCCAGTTGTTGCGTGAAGGGTACTCGGAAATCGTCGGCGGGCGCGGCTGGGAAGAGCCGGCGGCCGTGGTGGGGCTGCGCTTCCCGGTGCCGGGCGACAACCCCAACACCGTAGTCATTCAGGAGCGCCGGCCATACATTCTAGATGACGCGCCGGCCGCCCACGCTCCATTCCGCGACGACCCTCACAGCCACATTCGCTCCTGGTTGGGCGTGCCGCTGGTCGTCGGCGACCGCGTCATCGGCATGCTGGCGGTGGATAGCACAGAGCCTAGCCACTTCACCGCGGAGCACGCCCGGCTGGCCACCGCCTTTGCCGATCAGGTGGCGATTGCGTTGGAGAATGCGCGGCTGTTCGAGGCCGAACACAGACACAGCAGAGACCTTGAAGCTCTGCGCCAGGCGAGTCTGCATCTCACATCCAGCTTGGAGTTGCAGCCGGTCCTGGAGGCGATCCTCCGTCACACCCTCAGACTGGTGGAGGCTACCGACGTTCACATCTTCCTCTACGATGGTGAGCGAGTGACGTTCGGAGCGGCGTTGTGGGCGAATGGTCGCCATGAGACGCCCTATACTGAGGTTCGATCTGACGGCCTGACTTATAACGTCGCCCGCAGTGGGGAACGGGTTATCGTGCCCGACGTCAACACTCACCCCCTCTTCCAGGACTGGTCGTGGGGTGGCGCCATCGCCGGCCTGCCGCTGCGCATCGGCGACCGCGTGGTGGGCGTGATGAACGTCGCCTTTGACCATCCCCGCAGCTTTGATGAGGACGAGCTACGCGTCCTGGAGCTGTTCGCAGACCAGGCGGCTATCGCCCTGGCGAACGCCCGTCTCTTCCAGGCAGAGCAGCATCGGCGAGAGGTGGGAGCGGCCCTGCTGGAGATCACCCAGGTGGCCGGCTCGTCGTTGGAACTCAAGCAGATCCTGAAACGCATCGCCCGGCTCACCGCCGAGGCCTGCCAGACCGATCGCTGCTCTGTCTTCCTGCTGGACGACGCGGGCGAGTACCTGCAACCCGTTATGTCCCAGTACGCCGACGGCCACGTGGAACCGGAAATGTGGCAGCTCTTCAGGTCCGCTGACGCCGACCGGGTGGACGCGGTGCCCTTGTTCCGCGACGCCATCCGCGAACGCCGGACGGCGCTGCTGGACGACCCGGCGCGCACGGATCTCATCCCTCGCAAGTGGATGGAACCCTTCGGGCTTCAGAAACTGCTGGTGGTCCCGCTCATCAGCCACGATCGGGTCATCGGCCTGATGGCCCTCGACTACACCGCTGCCGATCGTGAGTTCACACCCGAACAGATTGAACTGGCGCAGACCATCGGCGGGCAGATCGCGGCCAGCATCGAGAACGCTCAACTGTATGCCGGGATGAAGGAGTTGGCCATCACCGACAGCCTGACGAGCCTGTATAACCGGCGTGGCTTTTTCGAGCTGGGCCGGCGTGAGCTCGAACGGGCGCGGCGGTTTGGCCGGCCACTGACGGCCATCATGTTCGACCTGGACCACTTCAAGCGGGTGAACGATACCTACGGTCACGCCACGGGCGATCAGGTCTTGGCCGGATTGTCCGATTGCACACAGCATGAACTGCGCGAGGTAGACCTGCTGGGACGCTACGGCGGCGAGGAGTTTGCCGTCCTGCTGCCCGAGAGTGGCCTGACGACCGCCCGACCGGTGGCAGAGCGGCTGCGCCGGCGTGTAGAGCAGGCTATCTTCGACACGGACCGAGGCCCGATGAATATCACCATCAGTCTGGGCATCGCAGGCCTGGATGAGACATGTGCTGATCTGGAAGCCTTGCTCGAACGGGCTGACCAAGCACTCTACGCTGCCAAACAGACCGGACGCAATCGGGTGTGCGTGTGGGAATAATGATGAACGATGAACGATGAACGATGAACGGCGGAGACGGACTCATCATTCATCGTTTCCTCTGGATCAGACAAAGATGGGTCAACTCGGATTTGTGGGGTAGGGACTTTGGATGTTGGGCCTTCCCCCCTCTAACTCCCCCCAGAGGGGGGAGGGTGGCCATCCTCCCCCCTCTGGGGGGAGTTAGAGGGGGGAAGGCTCACGCCGGACCCACTGACTCCTCTGTACCCCTCGAATCCTAGTTGAGTCACAAAGATATGGGGGACTTGAACACCATGGAACTCAACCAGATGTTAGACGCTGGCCAGGTGGAACGCTTTCTGCAATCGCTCGCTGAGATCGTGCCTGTGACCCTGCGCGTGGAGGACCTGGACGGCCAGGTGCTGGCTGAAGTCATGCCGGCCAGCGTGACCGCTGAGCAGGGGAGCGCGGGAGAGGAGGAGACAAGGAGACAAGGAGACAAGGAGACAAGGGAACAGGGAGACCGTCACCCTGTCTCCCCCTCGCCCCCTCACCTTGTCACCCCTGCGCCTCCGCACCTCCGCGCCTCCGCTCAAAGGGAGGTGCGCGCACCCATCGAAATCCACGACGAGCAGAGTGGCTATGTGGTCGGCCTGGCCCTCCACGCGGGCGGGCCGGCAGCCCAGGTTATTGAGGCTGTCACCCACCTGGCTGCTCAGGTTCTTGCCGAACAGGTTTACAGAGAGCACGAACTCAACAGTCTGTCAACCGAACTGCTCGACAAGTACGAGGAAGTCACGCTGCTGTACGATCTGAGCCAGGCTTTGGGCTCTGTTTTCGACATCCCGACCATCTGCGAAATCGCGCTCGAGAAAGCTGTGCAGGCGGTGCCGGCTGCCAAGGCTTTCATCATGCTGAAAGATGAGACCTCGGAATTCCTTACCGTGGTGGCGGCGCGGGTGGATGGACTTATTGGTTGGACGACACCGGTCGGCCATGGGGTTAGCGGACGCGTTGCAGCATCGGGCAAGCCGATCTTGTTGCTGGAGGGTGAGGAATTGCCGGCGGGCATGCCCGAAGACCAGGCGCCCCGTGACGCTGTGCTGGCAGTCCCCCTGACTCTGGCCGGCGGGCAGAGTGACGAGCAGGTTCTTGGTGTAATGACTCTGGCAGGCAAAGCCCACGGAAAAATGTTCACCGCCGGCGACGCCAAGCTGCTCACGACCATCGCGACTCAGATCGCCATCGGCATCCACAACAGCCGGCTGGTCGAGGCCCAGCGAGAAGCCGAGCGGGTGCGCCAGGAGATGGAAATCGCAGCGCAGATTCAGCAAAGCCTGCTGCCAGAGGGCGCGCCCCAACTGATGGGCGCGACCGTGGCTGGATACTGCAGCCCGGCGGCCAACGTCGGCGGCGACTACTACGATGTCCTGACGGACGACGCCGGCCGGCTGACGCTGCTCATCGCCGACGTCTCGGGCCACAGCATCGGTTCGGCGCTGATGATGGCCATGGCGCGCAGCATCCTGCGCCGCGAGATTGCCCAGGGCGAATCGCCGGCCGCTGTGCTGGCTGCCACCAACACGGCCATGCTGCAAGACCTGACCAATGCCGGCCTGTTCATCACCATGTTCTGCGCGCGCTACGATCCGGCCACGCGCTGCTTCACCTTTGCCAATGGCGGCCACAATCCGCCGCTGCTCCGGCGCGCCGCCGACGGGCAGTTTGTTGCTCTGGACGGCGACGGGTTGATCGTCGGCATTCTCGACGACGTGGTGTACGAGGAGCAGTCCATCACCCTGCAGCCGGGTGACGTCGTGGTTCACTACACCGATGGCATCGTCGAGGCGCGTAACCTGGAGGGAGAGCAATTTGGCGAGGACCGGCTGCAAGAACTCCTCGCGGAAAACGGCGACCTGGGTCCGGGCGCCATGGCAGATCGAATCTACGAGGCCGTGCGGGAGCACAGTCGGGACATTGCCCAGCAGGACGATATTACGCTGCTGATCTTGAAAGTCGATGGAACAGTGGACAGTAATCAGTGATCAGTAAACAGTAATCAGTAAACAGTGAT
>JBHHXF010000307.1:0-4946 GCA_046756905.1 Anaerolineae bacterium
AATCAGTGAGACCGATAACTGATCACTGTTTACTGATCACTGGTCACTGATCACTGGCTCATGGTGTTCGATGAAGAACTCAACCATTCTTGAGATGCGGGGCGTGCGTAAGTCCTTCGGGACGGTCGTCGCCCTGGATGATGTCAGCCTGCGACTGAATCGCAGAGAGATTCATGGCCTTCTCGGCGGAAACGGCGCCGGCAAGACCACGTTGATGAACGTCCTCTACGGTCTCTACAAGCCCGATGCCGGCGAAATCTATCTACACGGCGAAAAAGCGACGATCCAGTCGCCCAAGGATGCCATCCGACTCGGCATCGGGATGGTACACCAGCATTTTCTCCAGATCGAGAGCTACACCGTAGCCGAGAACATCGTGCTGGGAACGCCGCTGCTGAACTGGCCCGTGCTGCACCTCGAGGACCAGGAGAGGAAGATCAGCGATCTGTCGGAGAGGTTCGGGCTGGACGTCGATCCGCGTTCCCGGATCGAAGATCTCCCCATGGGCGTCCGGCAGAGGGTCGAGATTCTCAAAGCCCTCTATCGAGGCGTCGAAATCCTGATTCTGGATGAGCCGACGACCAACCTCACACCTCAGGAGGTAGATGCCCTCTTCCAGTCCCTGAAGGTCATGGTCGGGGAGGGGATGAGCGTCGTCTTCATCACCCACAAGCTGCGGGAGGTGCTGGGCGTCTGCGACCGGATTTCGGTGCTCAGGGATGGCTGCAACGTCCTGACTGTGCCACGGAGTGAGGCCACGGAGGAGTCTCTGGTCCGGGGCATGGTAGGCGAGGGGCTGGACATCGAGAAAAGTCTGTTGTTCTCGGCCGCCGGCCTCGACCCCGAAGCGCGGGAGATTGGCCAGTCGCCAGTCGTGCAAGTCCAGGGACTGCGCGTGGTCAGCGAAGACGGTGTGCCAGTCGTCCAGGACTGCTCCTTTCAGATCCGCGAGAGGGAGATATTCGGCATTGCGGGCGTGGCCGGCAACGGTCAGCAGGAACTGGCCGAGAGCCTGGTCGGCATCCGCCCAATTACCGAGGGCGGCATCTGGGTTGACGGCGCGAGTGTTGCTGGCACCGAAACCCGAGAGTTGTTGGAGCGAGGGGTCGCCTACATTCCCGAAGACCGACTGCAGGACGGCTTCCTGCCGACGGCCAACGTGGCTCAGAATCTCATCCTGGGTACTCATCGGCAGGCGCCGTACAGCAGGGGGCGCTTTCTGGACTGGAAAGCCATCTTCCAGGCCGCCTGGAAACTGATCTCAGAGTATGACATCAAGACACCTGGTCCAGGAGAGATGGCAGGGAATCTTTCCGGCGGGAACATCCAGCGGGTCATGCTCGCTCGGGCTTTCTCCCGCCGTGTGAAACTCCTGGTTGCGCACAACCCAACCCGAGGTCTCGACATCCGGTCGATGGAGTTCGTCTACTCGCAGCTCCTGGAGCGGAGGAAACAGGGGATGGCCACCCTGCTGCTCTCCGATGATCTGGACGAGCTTTTTCTCCTGTGTGATAGGATTGCCGCCGTCTATCGTGGCGAGATCGTGGGGATTCTCGAACGGAACGAATTCGATAAGTACGAGATTGGGCGGATGATGAGTGGAGTCAGTACCATTGAGTGAGCAAGTCGCGGAGATCGGTCGCGGAACAAGATCGCTGGTCGGCGCGCTGGCGCCCTACGTCGCGGCCGTGGCGGCCTCCTTCGTTGCTGCCGGCATTTTCATCGCCGCCATGGGCTTCGACGTGACGAGGGCGTATGCCACCATCCTGTTCACTTCCTTCAGGACGCCGAACGGGTTCGTGCAGACGCTGCTGAAGTTCGTGCCACTGTTGTTGCAAGCACTGGCATTCACAATACCCCTGGCCGCCGGCAAGTTCAACATCGGCGGCGAAGGGCAACTCATCGTCGGCGCGATCGGGGCGACGGCCGTGGGCATTCTGTTCGCCGGCCTGCCTGCTCTCCTGCTGCTGCCCATGGTCATCCTGGCCGGCGTTCTCTTCGGCAGCTTCTGGGCCGCCATCCCCGCCTGGCTCTTGTACCGGTTCAACATCAACGAGATCCTCACCACCGTGCTGATGAACTTCGTTTCCTTCAGCCTCATCGATTACGTCGCCACCGCGATCTGGCGGGACCCCGCGGCCGGCCACCCCACCACCATCCCCATCGGCGCCGGCGGCGAGCTGCCTCTGCTGATCTCCAGACCGCCGCTGCATTCGGGGATCATCATCGCCGTTGTCGTCGCTGTGGGAGCGTACGTCTACACCAGCCGCACCGCCGCCGGCTATGAGTTGGTCGCGACCGGCGCGAACCCCAGAGCCGCTATGGTTTACGGGATCAACGTCCGCCGGATGTTTCTGCTCTCGCTGATCCTGGGTGGCGCGTTGGCTGGCCTGTCCGGGGCGGTGGAGGTGGCCGGCGTTCAACACCGGCTCATTGAGGGCTTGCAATCCAACTACCTGTTGCTGGGAATCATCATCGGCCTCATCGCCAAGGGCAACAATCTGGCCGTGCCGTTCGTGGCCTTCTTCATCGCTGTCCTCGAAGTCGGCGCCAGCGCCATGCAGCGGACCATGATGATCCCCGTGGAGATGGTGTTCATCGTCGAAGCGCTGGTGCTGCTTTTTGTTCTGTTGTCCGACGTGGTCAGGAGGCGCTAGGCAATGGGTCAGCTTGAGGTGCAGATTGTGAACTTTGCCAGGTTGGTGATGCTGGCGCTGGTGCCGTATGTCCTGGCCAGCCAGGGAACGATGTTGGGCGGTAGGACAGGTCTCTTCAACGTGGCCCAGGAGGGGATCATGCTCGTCGGAGCGTCTGTCGGGTTCCTGGGCGCTTACCGTTTCGGTAGTCTGCTCTACGGCGTTCTCCTGGCGATGCTGGTAGGTGGTCTATTCGGCCTGGCCCTGGCCTACTTCACCACGACCTTGAAGATGGATCAGTTCGTCATCGGTCTGGCGCTCTTCTTCTTCGGTGTGGGCCTGTCCACGCTGCTTTACAAGTTCGTTGTAGGCGTCACTCTGCAGCCACCGCTCGTCCCCACCCTCAAGAGAGTCCCGATTCCGGTTCTCAGCCAGATACCAATCCTGGGAGAGATTCTCTTCAACCAAAACTTGCTGGTCTACTTCGCGACCTTGCTGTCCATCCTCCTGTACTACCTTCTCTACAAAACCAGCTTCGGTCTGGAGTTGCGAGCGGTCGGCGAGAATCCGAAGGCGGCCGACAGCCTGGGCGTAAACGTCGTGCGCATGCGATACGTGACCGCGATTGTCGGGGCTATGCTCATGGGCATCGCCGGCGCGTATCTGCCGATGGTCTACACCGGCACTTTTACCGAGGGCATGGTGCAGGGACGGGGCTGGATCGCCATCGCGTTGACGTTTTTCGGCGGCTGGAGTCCGCACCTGATCTTTCTGGGGTCCCTGTTTTTCGCCGGCGTAGAAGTCCTGGCCCTGCGAGTGCAGATTGGGGGCTTCGGGATCCCCTACCAGTTCCTGCTCACGCTGCCCTACATCGCCACCATCCTCGTCATGATGTTCGCTTTCCGGTGGGTGAGAGCGCCGGCGTTCCTGGGACAGAACTACGACCGCGAAAAGCGGACGCTGGCCTGACGCCACCGACGCGCCTCTCGAGTTCAATGCGAGACAGCTCCAACGCTGGTAAACCCCTGCTCGTTGTGGTACAATAGATTAAAGCGCAATCAGTAGATTGGAGGGCAGAAATGAATCGCGTGCAGTGGCAGGATCGAATCGTTATTGCGCCGGATCTCCACCACGGCGATCCATGCATTAAGGGAACCCGTGTTCCTGTAACAATGATCATAGGAAGCCTGGCCGATGGAATGACGCTGGAAGAAATCCAGGAAGCCTATCCTCAGCTAGGGGTGGATGACATTCAGGCGGCCCTGGCCTATGCCGCCGAAGTAATGCGCCAGGAAATTCTTTTGCCGCTAGTGGCATAGAGGCTGACCATGCGCGTCAAAGTAGACGAAGACCTGCCAAGAGTGGCCGTTCAGATGCTCCAGGATAGAGGGTACGACGCAGTCAATGTGGTGGAGCAGGGAATGGGAGGGTGGAAAGACCCGGCCCTATGGCAAGCGGTGCAGGCTGAGCAACGGTTCCTGGTGACCGCCGACAAAGGATTCGCTGACATACGTTTCTACCAGCCGGGGACTCATGCCGGTGTCTTGTTGCAGCGACCCAACCAAGACGGCATAAAGCCTGTTGTTGAACTCCTGAATACAGTTCTAGGGCGCTACGATCTGGAGGCCCTATCGGGAACAGTCACCGTGGCTACGCCCCGGGGGATACGCATCCGACGTGCAAAGATGTGAATGCGGGAGATATCGCGGTGACAACCACTAAAGTTGAGATTCGACGCGGCGCCTACTACGACTCCGTAATCCTTATGCAATTGCAGCGCTCCCTGGCCGGCCTGCCCAAGGTGCTCGACGCCGGCGTGGTGATGGGCACCGCCGCCAACAAAGAACTGCTTGGCCAAAGCGGCCTCCTGCCACCCGAGGCCGAGGCTGCGCAGGCCGACGATCTGGTCATTGTCGTCAAGGCCCAAGACGAGGCTGGCGCTGAGTCCGCCCTGGCCCAGGTGGACGAGCTTCTGGCCCGCCGGCGCTCGGTCATCGAACAGGAATACCGACCTCAGAGCGTCGAAGCCGCGGCCCAGATGCTGCCCGATGCGCAGTGGGTGCTGGTGTCCGTTCCAGGCCGCTACGCTGCCGGCGTAGCCCGCCAGTCGCTGCGCCTGGGCAAGAACGTGTTCCTCTACAGCGACAACGTCTCGCTGGACGACGAGATCGCTCTGAAACAGATGGCGGCCGAGAAGGGCCTGCTGGTCATGGGGCCGGACTGTGGCACGGCCATCGTCAACGGCGTGGGGTTGGGGTTCGCCAACCACGTGCGCCGGGGCCCGATTGGGGTGGTGGGCGCAGCCGGCAC
>JBHHXF010000308.1:0-4933 GCA_046756905.1 Anaerolineae bacterium
GGCACGATCTGAGACTGGGCTGTCTCACCAGGCCCATATTTGCCCACCAGCAAGTAGGCGCCCTGCTCCAGCACGTACACCTCGATGGCGCCGGCACGCGGGTCCACGATCCAGTACTCGGCGACACCTCCATCCTGGTACGCCTGCATCTTCTCCCCCCGGTCGTAGAGCCAGTTGCTGGGGGAAAGAACCTCCATGACCAGATCAGGCGACCCTTCCACGTAGTCTTCCTCGATGATCTCCAGCCGGCCTGCTCGGATGAAGAGGACATCGGGCTGGAGGGGAACCGGCTGGCTGGGCAGCCGGACACCAATAGGGGCCATGAGCACCTCGCCCAGGCGGTGCTCCTCAACGAAGTTGCCCAACTTACGAGCCAGGCGAAAAGATGCACGCTGATGTCGTGTTCGGGGTGGTGGGCTCATGTAAAGCACTCCATCAATCACTTCGTAGCGGTAACCGTCATCGGGGAGTTGCAGCCAGTCGTCATACGTCCACTGACCCTGGGGTGGGGGCCAGGGGCGTTCCGCCGTGGTCCTATCCTTCTGCATAGTCGAGGCCTGCACCATCCTCATCGCTCCTTCCGAAAATCCAGAATCGGATCTGCTAGGATTATATCATCCTGCGGTGGCGCGGTCAATTGTATCCTCGCTCTGCGGCGCGGGAAAGAGTTGTCACAACGCGCGGCGAGGTCTTCGCCTTCGGTCAGGAGACCTCGGCGATCGTGGCTCAGTCACAGACCCTCGGCGGCGGTATGGACCCGCTCCACCTTCACCTGGCCGGCCACGTTCAAGAACCACAACCATCCTTCCGGCTCCGTGCCGAGGAGCTGGCGGACAGCCTCCACGTACTGTTGGACTTGCGAGGTGTACTTGGCGACTTTGCCGGCCACCTCGTCCGCACGGAGCCGATCGGTCTTGAAGTCGACGATGTGCCAGCGGCCGGCGTGGTGGTACAACAAGTCGATCTGGCCGGCCTCCACCTGTCCGTCGCGTTCGATGGCATACGGGACCTCGTGATAGCGCCGGGCGGCGGCAATCTGTGTGTACAGTGGATGGGCCTGGAAGCGGGTGAGCAGCCGGCGCGCCTCGCGGAGCGTGGCGGTGATCTCCTCCTCGTCGGTCAGGCCGGCTAGGAGGGCGTAGTGGCGCATGAACTCGTCGAATCCATCCCAATCCGGGAAGCGCCAGCGGTGCAGCGCCTCGTGTACCAACGTGCCGACCACCCAGGCCGGCCCTCGAGGCCGGCGGGCCGTCGGCACCACGCGCCACACCCTGGGCGGCGGCTCCGCTTCTCTCGCCCGCACACCCTCGTCGGCCGTCTCGACGGGCGGTGCGACTACCGGCTCGACGAGGGGTGGGGGAAACTGAATCGCCGGTACGTGCGCCGGCAGTTCCTCCGGTGGGATGGCGATGGGCATTGACGGAGCGTGATGGCTGGTGGTTCCAGCCGACATGGTGCAGCCCACGGAGCAGCCGGCAACGTCTGTAAGCTCCACTACAACAGGCTTTTCTGGCATCTCCTCTACCCGCACCTGATCCAGTCCCACCGCTTGGCCCAACTGCTGCAACCAGCCGCTGAGCCGGAGCTGCCCGGGTGTCTTCTTTGCTTTGCTGACCCGCAAGTGACCGCAGATTAGGAGCTTCTCTTTGGCGCGGGTGGCAGCCACGTACAGCAGCCGGCGCTCCTCGGCGTCGTCCCGGTCCTGATTGCGCAGGCCGACCAGCCGATGCACCACTGAGCGGACATCGTCCGCCTTGGGGTTCAGCACCGGCCCCAGCTCCTCGTCCAGCAGCAGGGAAGGTGCAGTCCTGCGAGGCTTGCGAGCGGCGTCAGCGATGACGACCACCTGGAACTCCAACCCCTTGGCCTTGTGGACGGTCATGAGCTGCACTGCGTCGCCGGCCTCCACAGGTGCTTCCCCCTCTCGTGCAGCGACATCGCGCAGTGTCTGGAGATACTCCAGGAATTCACCCACACTGACCAGCCGGCTGCTGTGGGCATCGACCAGGAGCTTGTCCACATTGCGGCGGGCACGCTCGCCGGCGGCTGCAAGTGGCTCAACATGGGCCGACAGGCGCAGGATGGTGCGGTAGTTGGTGAGGTCCAGGAACTGTTTCAGCACCTGGGCCACCGTGGTGCGTCCGACGATCTGGTTTAGTTGGAGCAGGATTTCGCGGGCGCGCTCCGCGCGGGCCCGGTTTCCGTCGTCCAGCAGTGAAAGATCACCGGTCAGCGCTGCCCAGAGGTTGCGTTTCGTCCCATCTTCGCCTCGGCGAAGGAGGTAGAGCGCGCTGTCGGTGAGGGCGAAGGCGGGGGAGCGCAGCAGGCCGGCCAGCGCCCGGTCGTCGGTGGGATCGGCGATGGCGCGCAGGGCGTTGAGCAGGTCGCGCACCTCTGGGCGGTCGTAGAAGCCGCGGCCGGCGACGGTGACGAAGGGGATGCCGGCCTCTTCTAGTGCGTCCTCGTAGTCCGGGAAGCCGGTGGAGGCGCGGAAGAGCAGCCCTATGTTACCCCAATCGATTTGTTCCTCGTCGTGCAGCTCTCGCAGCCGGCGGGCCAGCCCGTTTGCCGCCGCCTGACGACCCTCGGCCACGGTGTCGCCCAGCCCCAGGCAGAACTCCACGTACGGCTCGCGCACTCCATCAGCCGGTGTGGTCCGATGTGCCCGCAAAGGCGCGAAGGGCACCAGGTAGGGCCGGTTGGGGTCTTCCTCGGTCTGCATGATCGGCCCCAACAGAGCGTTAATCTGCTGCAACAGCGGCTCGTGAGCGCGAAAGGTGAGGTCCAGATCGACGATTTCGCCGCCCGCCTCTTCGATGTTGCGCTGCACTTCGCGAAACACAGTGACGTCCGCGCCGCGAAACCGGTAGATAGACTGCTTGGCATCGCCCACGATGAATAGCCGGCCCGACCTCCTGCTCCCCGCTTCGAGGGGCTGTCCCCCTGGAAGCGGGTCTGGAGGCTCGCCCACCGCCGTTGCTTCGACAGAGGAGTATCCGCCAGTCTCCCCCGCTCCCCTGCTCCCGCGCTCCCCTGCTACCCTCCCCAGCCCGCACAGCGCGTAGACGATGCGCCGCTGGCGGTCGTTGGTGTCCTGGAACTCATCGACCAGGACAGCGCGCACCTCGGCTTGCCAGTGGGCCCGCACGTCGGGCTGGTTCTCCAGGAGTGCCAGGGCGCTGGCCTCCAGGTCGTCGAAGTCCAGCGCCTGTCGCTGCGCCTTGGCGTCGATGTAGTCGTTCAGAGCGTGTCCGAATACGGCGCGCAAATGGGGCAACGCGGCCGCAGCTCGCTGATCCAGCGACCAGTCAACTGGCTTGTCCAGAAGATCCCCAACCGTGGCCTCGTAGCGCGATCGGAGCAGCGCGAGAGCCTGGCGGGGGATTTCGATGTCGGGCCAATTGTCCTTGCGGCCTTTGTGCGGCTGCATGGCTCCCCGCGCCCTGGGCAACTGCGCCAGGAGCGTCGTCATGTCAGCGGCGTTCCATGCCTCTGTGATAGCGCCCCAGGCGTCGAGGAAGTCCGTGATAACGCCGGCCAAGTTATCGCCGGCCAGCCGCGCCAGAGTCCCATCGTCACGCAGCGTTTCCAGTTCGCGTGCGGCGGAGCGGACGTCGGCGTGATCCAGGAACCCGGCAAGCTCGGCGCGCAGTTCGCTCTGCCAGAGTGCCAGGGGATCGGGGCCGGCTGCATCGAAGGCGGCCGCGGCGTCCAGCCGGCCCTCTAGCAGGATCGTGACCGCTCGACGCAGGCCATTCTCGGTGAGAAGGGGAAACAGGCCGGACGCTGCGGGGTGATTAGCCGCCCACAGCAAGGCAGATTCCACTGCCTGGGCACGCAGCGCCGCTGCTACCCCTTCATCCACAACGTCAAACGCGGGATCGACGCCGGCCTCGGCCGGATGGGTCCGCAGGATGGTGGCGCACAGGCTGTGGATGGTGCCGATGGGCGCAGCGTCCAGCTCAGTGTAGATTGTCTCCCACCGGCTGCGCTCGATTTCTGCCGGCTTCTCGGTCAACCACTGCTGAATGAGCCGGCGAATCCTAGTACGCATCTCCCGGGCGGCCTTTTCGGTGAAGGTGATGGCGACGACGGAGCGGGGCGGCAGGCCATCTTCCAGCAAGCGCACGTACCGCCCCACCAGCGCACGCGTCTTCCCCGATCCAGCGCCGGCCGTGACAGCGATGTCTGCACCGTGGGTTGTGACGGCGAGATGCTGGTCGTCGGTGAAAGTTAACAAGGAAAGAATTGAATCCATACGTCAAGTGCGCGAGGTGGCAGCCTGAGTTACAAGCTCCAAGTAGTGTCCACTCTACTGATTGTGAGTTATGATCGCTTCCAGTGCGTCCAGACGTGCCTCCAGGTCGGCGACTTGCTGTTGTTGAGCCGCGATTTGAGCTTCCTGCTGTTGGACAAGTCTGATCAACCTCTGTATAGCTACAAGAGCCACGCCGTCGGCATCTACCATTTCCATACGCCACCTTCCGGTGGATAGGGTGGGCAGCGTCGGCAGCCGGCCCGCTCGCCGGGCCTGGGATCAACCTTGACATAAGTCCCATCCAGCGCTGTATCGGCTGGTTCTGGAAGTGGGGCCGTGAAGGGATAGGGTGTTCGCTGCATGAGTTCAGCCCAACTGCCCGCCGGCGCGGGTAGACTCGTTGCCGTCGCAACCACAGTCGCAGTCGCGGTCTGAATTTCTGTGGGTGCAGTGGGTGAGCATCCGGCGAACGTGGCCGCAAAAAGCGATGTCACGACGCTCAATCCGAAGTACGCGATTTGGTTATGCCAATGTTGCTTCATTAATTCACCCCCTGCTGAGTAGGCGCCGGCCTCTTTGAGAGAGAGAGACCGACCCCGAGTGATTCCGTCACAGCATGGTGAGTTGGCTGCGTACGGTCCGTAGGAATTCGCCAGGCGGTTGGACGACGGGCCG
>JBHHXF010000309.1:0-4922 GCA_046756905.1 Anaerolineae bacterium
CATCGGCCTGGGCGAACTCGATGTGCTACCGCCGGATGATGTGCGACAGCAGAGCCAGGCTATCAGCGGGAGGGGCGAGTTCCTGCGCCGGCTGCGCAGCCAGGCCGAGGCGGTCCACCTGCCCAGCGAAACTGCCGTGTCCCTCACCAACGACCGGCCATCCGACGACAACAGCGAGCTGTGCCGGCATCTCTTGCAAGTGCGGCTGACCTACGAGGCGCGGGTGCCGGAGAGGCCGGCGCCGTCCCCCGTCGAGCCCTTCTGGGGGGCCGTGGTGCGCACCTACAGCGTCTACAAGGACCAGTATGTGAAGGACACCCGCACCGGAGTGACCGAAACCCACATCCGGCGGGTGTTGGAAGGGCAGATTGACAGTTTCCTGGAGGCGTACCTGCGACCACTGGCTGCGGAGGAGAAGTCATCGTGAGGTTTGCCAATCGGGCAGACTGTCAACTCAAAAAAGGTGGCTCTACGCGGATTCGAGGGGTAACACCGGGCCCCAGCACAGATGACCAACTCTGTCCGCCATATCTGGGCCTATTGACTTTCCTACGCCCAGATGTAGAGGTAGGGGAGGAGGCATGCTCCTTCTCGACGTTCTACCCCTCGAATCCACGTAGACCCAAAAAGGTCAGACAGGTGCCGGTCACTTGCAGAAAGGGACGCGTTTGCGGTTGAAATCAGTCTCGTTTGGCAACCTACAAATGGCCGGCACCTTCCCGTCGGGCGCGGCAAGGGGTGATAGCCAATCCCCCGACTGCCGCGCCGCGCGCCGGCAGCTACCGCCACATCTCCTGCCACGCCTGCTGAAGTGCATCGGCATATTGAGCCAGCGCCCCGGCATAGGCCGTTAGGCCCACGCCGAAGTTGACCTTCAATGCTGCCAGATATATCGCCTTCTCCCAGTCCGTGGTAGCAGTGCAGTAGTTGTCGCTGCTCTCGAGCCCGAGCAGCCAGGCGTTCGCACCCGTCACGACGACTTCGTGCACGTCGTTCGCGGCATCTGGCGCGTCTACCGCCTGGAAGGAGTCCAGGATCACCTGCATATCCGGAATGTCGCCGGCAATGTGGGTGGTGCACAACGCCTCAGGGTTGTCCCCCAAGGCAGCCTCGATGGCCGGCCCTTCCGCCGCTATCAATTCCCCCCACGCCCGGTAGTCCGGGCCGATGTCCGCGCCGTACTCCAGCAGCGCCTCGAAGTCGGAACCGGGGAACCGGGCCTGGAACTCCTCCAGCCCGCTCTGGAGTAGCAGCAGGTTGAAGTCGATGATCGCGCCGCCAAACTTCAGCCGCGCGGCTGCCATCTTCAAGAGGCCATGCCACACTTGCACCTTTTTCCCCGTCGCGCAGTAGTCTGCAATCCTGTCGATGCCGGCGAGATAGTCGTCCAGACTGCTCAGCAACCTGTCGTGGATCTGGGCGGCGTCCGCCGGCGGCGTCACCCCGGCGATCTGTACCCGCAGGCCGGCCATCTCGATTCCGTTTGCGGCCAGCCGGCCGTCGCACAGAGCATCCGGGTGGCCGGCTTTCGCTTCCCGGATGATGTCGGCGTCTGCCTGGGCAAGCACAGCGACGCCCTCGATCAGGGGCTTCATTTCGGTCGCGTAAGCCTGTAGTTCATCCAGGTCTGCCGCCAGCGCCACGCGGGCCGGCAGCGCCAACGTTATCAGCAGCGCCGCGATAATCATCAGGCTGACCATCTGCCACGCTCGTGTTCGCCAATCTCCTGACCAAATCATTTTCACCCTCCCTTCGCAACTACTCAGCCGCTCCCGCCGGATCGCCAGATCCGGGGGCTGAAGTGACCGGCTCAAGCTGATTCCGTCACCTCTTGGCCTGGATTTGACAATCCAGGCCGAGCAGGCTGAGTAGTATCAGTAGATGAGAATTTTAGCTCTTGACCGGTCCGTGACCGGTCAAATCGGCGGGTCTCGGACCCGCCTGGAGCGAATTTTCCCAGGTACTGAGTATCTCCTTGCTTCAGTGCCGCGTTGGGCCGGTGCCCTATTGCCCGGCCCGTATCATGGGAATAGTATCGCAGAAGGGTGTAAACTGCGTTTGAGGGAAATGTAACGAACCCGTAAAATCTGCGTAGCCGCGACGAGCAATGAATTGCCCGTCTGATACTGCGAAACCCGTTGAAACGGGTTAAGCTTTGAACACGTTTCAACGTGTCTTTCGTATCAGGCCGTGAATTCATTCGGGTGTGTTCAAAATGAGTAGGAGGTCAAGGTGACCGGCACTTGATCCATTGGAATCTGCACCATTTACGCAGAAAACGAGGCTAATTCATCATCCGAAGTGCCGGTCACCTGGGTTGCCCAACTCATTCTGAATGCACCCAATTCATTCATGGCTGACGGGCAGGCCGGGTAGTCACTGGACAGCAGGCCCGTTGACTTTCATGCTTTTCTGTGATATACTGGGGTTGTACAAGCAAGTGTACAACAAGGTAAGGAGAAGACAATATGGAACGCACCCTGAGTGTCAGCGAGACACGGGGACGGCTGACTGGTCTGGTGCAACAGGTCGCCGAGCGGGGCGGGGAGATCATCATCACGACCCGCGATGAGCCGATGGCTGTCCTGATGAGTTATCGGGTCTACCGGCGCTGGCGAGAACGTCAACGGCGCGAAGCACAAGCCCAGTTTGCAGAGCTACTGAGCACCGCCAAGGAGTTGATTGAGACGACATTGGAGGGGAGTCGCGAGGCCGGCGATAGCAACCTGTACCTCTTCTGGCACAACTTCAAGCCGCTAGCCGAAGAACTGTGGCAGGCCGGCCTGGAAATCTCAGAGGGACACGCCCTCATCACCTCCACGCTGCTCGACGTGACGCTGATGGTTCTGGACGGTGATGCCCCCCTGCAACCAGAACACCTCTCCGCCTTGAAACGCATCGCGACCGATTTCCTGCCCCGTCCAGAACTGACGACCGACGATGCATCTCAAGCCCACCACCTGCTGGTCGAGGTAGGACTGCGCACCGTGTTCCCGGTGGAGGATGAGCTGGCAACCTTGTACGAGGAATCGCTGGGATGAGCGATGGTCGGCGTGTCTTCCTCGACACCACCATCCAGATCGAGCGCCTGACCGGCACCCGTGCCCGCCGCGCTCAGTTGGCTGACCAACTGGTGGGCAAAGAGGCGGTGACTTCGACCTACGTTCTGGGTGAGTTTCTGCGCACGCTGGTCAAAGACTGCATCACCCTGTACACACTGGTCGCGCAGAATGCTTACCTGGATGACGTGGAGGTGCAGATCGCCAACCGTTTCAATAAGCGCGAAGCAAGCCGCTGCCTGTTGCTGTGGGCCACCCTGCACCGGGCGCGGGCCTATGGACGGGAAAAGGTGCTCTACACCCTGCGCACATACATCGAATACGGCCTGGTGCAGGCGTTTATGGCTGGTGTGGAGCAGGTGAGTGACGCCACGGGCTGTGGGCTGGCACAGGAACGACCCCTTCAGGTTGAAGGAACGTACCGTCTGCGAGCACAATGCCGGCGCGAGGTCAAAGAGTGCCGGCTGGAAGAATGGTTGGGTGCGCATTCCGCCACACTGGACAGCGCAGTGCCCCATCTACGCACCTCTGGCGAGCCGGCCCTGGTCAGGATTGGCGAACTGCTGGAGGAGTTCCCCCATGCACCTGAGACCGTTCGGGGACGCAACTGTACCTGGTACCTGGGTGACCTGATCATCACCCTGGAATGTCCCGCCGGCGCTGCTCTCTACACCACCAACCGCCGTCACTTCGGAGTGCTCTGCACGCAACTGGGGAAGCGGATGTACGAACCGAAAAGACAAGGAGCGAAAGATGGGTAAGACCTTTCTGATTCTGGGAGGCTACGGTGCTACGGGATCCTTGATTGCCAAGTGCCTCCTGGAGCAGACCGACGTTCAGCTCATATTGGCGGGGAGGAACCCTGAAAGAGCCGAAGCCCTTGCAGATGTTCTGAATGGTCAATATGGGAGCGATCGCGTGTCGGCTATGCGCGTTGATGCCGCTGATCCCCACGACCTTCGGCTGGCGTTTGATCGGGCAGACCTGGTGGTGGTTGCGTCGAGCACTGCCGAATACGTAGAAACTGTCGCGCGAGCCGTCCTGGAGGCCCGAATCGACTACGTGGATCTCCAGTATTCGACCGCCAAGATTGAGGCTCTCAAAGCGATGCAGCCTCAGATCGAGGAGGCCGGCTGCTGCTTCATCACCGAGGGCGGATTTCACCCGGGGCTGCCGGCTGCGCTGGTCCGCTATGCTGCAACGCACTTCGACCGCCTGGAAAAGGCAAACGTAGGAAGCGTGATCAAGGTTGACTGGTCGGGACTCGCTTTCTCGCCGGCCACCGTCGAGGAGATGGTGCGGGAGTTTCAGGACTTCCAGATGGTCTATTACAAAGATGGAGGATGGATCAAAACAGGCTGGACAGAGACGAAGAAGTTCGATTTCGGCCTGGAGTTCGGGGAGCAGTCCTGCGCGGCGATGCTGCTCGAAGAGATGCGTGCACTGCCGGATATGATCCCATCCCTTCAGGAGACGGGCTTCTTTGTGGGTGGGTTCAACTGGTTTGTGGATTACCTCATCCTACCCATCGGTCTGACGGCCCTGAGAATCTGGCCTCAGAAGGCCGTGAAGCCGGTGGGGAAGCTGCTGCTCTGGGGGTTGAATCGATTCAGCAAGCCGCCTTACCGCACCATCCTGCTGCTGGAAGCCAGCGGATGGAAAGATGGGCAGCCCACGAACATGCGTGTCAAAGCACATCATGCGGACGGCTATGTAATGACCGCCGTCCCGGTGGTTGCCTGCCTGCTTCAGTATCTTGATGGTTCGATAGACAGACCGGGGCTGTGGCTGCAGGCCAACGTCGTCGAACCCTGCCGGCTGTTGGAGGACATGGAAAGGCTGGGGGTTGCGGTTGAAACCCAG
>JBHHXF010000310.1:0-4911 GCA_046756905.1 Anaerolineae bacterium
TGGCTGGATGGTTGGTTGGGTGGCTGGATTGCTAGGTGGCTGGATGGCTGGATAGCTGGACGGCTAACGAGATTACAGCCATCCAGCCACCTAGCAATCTAGCCAGTAACGGAGGTAAAGTCATGGCAAGATACGGCATGGTAATTGACTTAGACCGCTGCACCGGTTGCCGGGCGTGCATGGTGGCCTGCAAAGTGGAGAACAACTCGCCGCAGGCAAACTTCTGGATGTACGTCTTCCGGTTTGAGGACGGGGAGTACCCCAGCACCCGCGTGCGGTTCATGCCCCGACCCTGTATGCACTGCAACAACGCGCCTTGCGTGAAGGTTTGCCCAGTGGGCGCGCGTTACAAACGAAATGACGGCCTGACTGCGACTGACTGGGAGCGCTGCATCGGGTGCCGGTACTGCGAGGTTGCCTGTCCCTATGGGGTCAACTACTTCAACTGGAAGTCGCCCGACGGAAACTTCTACCTGAATTGGAAAGACCCAGACCTGGTCGGGATCAACGGCAATGGGTTACCGTTTGAGAACCCGGACCTGGAGAACGCCTTTGGGCCGGAACAAAGGCGCACTGCCGGCGGTGGGCGCCTCACAGGTGTGATCGAAAAGTGCACCTTCTGCGTGCAGCGGGTGGAGAAAGGACTGACGACGGCGTGCGCAAACATCTGCCCGACTCAGGCCATCCACTTCGGTGACTTGGACGATCCTAACAGCGAGGTGTCGCGACTTCTGAGGGAGAAAGAGGCCTTCCAGCTCCTGGAAGATGCGGGCACCGATCCAAACGTTTTCTACGTCGGCGGTCAACCACCGAGTACGGAGATCCGCCAGATCGAAGAAGTGAAAGTGAGGGTATAAGTTCGTAGTGAGCCACGTAGCGCAGCGGAGTGGCGTTAGAGAGCGGCGCTCCACTCGGTTCCGTGCCTGACTACAAACGGAAGAAGTGAAAGTGAGGGTATAAGCCATGGCCACAAGACTTGATTCGCTTCCATCAGGCTCACATAGACTGCCGTATGGCGTAGGCCGCCTGAACGGCCGTTGGTATGTCCTGATCGTGGCCTTGCTGGCCATCGTCGGCATGGGCCTGTTTGCGTACTCACGTCAGTTATTCGGAGGGCTGGTCGTGACCGGGTTGCGCGACATCGGTACGATGGGGGGCTCGGCATGGGGGCTCTACATTGCCTTCGATGTCTACTTCGTCGGCGTAAGCTTTGCCGGCATCACTATAGCTGCTATGATCCGGCTTCTCAACCTGGAGAACCTGAAGCCTCTTTCCCGTATGGCGGAGTTGCTTACGGTGATCTCCCTGATCCTGGCAGGCTTTAGTGTCCTCCCGGACTTGGGCCAGCCGGTACGGGGGATAGTAAACCTGTTCCGCTATGCGCGGCCGCAGTCGCCCTTCTTCGGAACGTTCACCCTGGTTGTCGCCGGCTATCTGTTCGCTAGCATGGTCTACCTCTACCTGGGTGGACGGCGTGACGCGGCAATCTTGGCGCAGACACCCGGACCACTGCAAGGGTTCCATCGCCTGTGGGCAGCCGGTTACCACGACACACCCGCTGAGCGAAAGCGGCATGCTCAAACCAGTTTCTGGCTGGCTATCGCCATCCTACCGCTACTGGTCACAGCCCACTCGACGCTGGGCTTCGTCTTCGGCCTTCAGGTTGGCCGGCCCGGCTGGTTTGGCACCCTGCAGGCGCCAGGGTTTGTGATCATGGCCGGTATCTCGGGGCTGGGGATGCTCATAGTCATCGCCACGATCCTGCGGCGGGTGTTGAAAGCCGAGGATCAACTCAATGTGGATATGTTCAAGTGGCTCGGCAACCTCCTGATGGCCCTGATCTTCGTCTATCTGTACTTCATGGCTGTAGAGTGGCTTACGACCACTTATGCGGCCCACACCCATGAGGCCAGGATCTCCACTGCCCTGCTCACTGGTGAATACGCATGGCCCTTCTGGGGAGCCGTGGCGGCGTTAACGGTGGCCATAGGAGTGTTGCTCCTACCTCGCCTGCCGGCGCCTAGCGGCGTAGAGTTGCCGGCCTACAGGCCCATGTATGCCCGTGTCTCAGGGGCGGGCGCCCTGGCTGTAGCCGTCCTACTGTTTATCCAGAGACTTCCCGCCATAGGTCAGGCTGGTCTGGCTCCGACTTCTTCGTTCGCGCGCTTGCTCCCCTGGCTGCTTGTTATCCTACTGGCCCTAGTCGGCGCCTCGCTGCTGCCTTTGCTACGCCGCGACATCATCGCCGGCGCTGCGTTGAGTGGTGTTCTGGTCAACCTGGCCGCCATTTTCAAACGACTCCTAATCGTCGTGCCGTCTCAGACCCACGGCACGCTGCTGCCGTATTCCACCGGCTCCTACAGCCCGACGTGGGTCGAGTACAGCATCATCGTGGGTCTTTTCGCCTTTGGGACACTGCTGTACGTCATTTTCATCAAGGTGTTCCCCATCATGGAAGTCCCAGAGCCGGCTGAGGGAGGTGTTCAATGAGGACCGCTCTTGCAATCCTGATGGTAATTGGAGGCTTTGCCCTCCAGGCTGTGAGCTACTTCCTGCTGGCGGCCCCCCTCGGCAAGCCGACCAGCCCGTTTTACAGCAACCCACGAGTGCCGTTCGCACCCACGCTGTTCATTCTGGGTGTGATGCTGGTGTTCCTGGCGGCAGTGGTATACGAGTTGCTGCCCGAGAGGCAAGAACGATGAGCAGGGTAGCGGAGGGGCGGAGGGGCAGAGGGGCGGAGGAGCTCGGGAGCGCGGGAGCAGGGGAGCACGGGCGTGTGGAGTAGAGGGGGCGGAGAGATCTCCCCTGTCCCCCTGCACCCCAGCACCCTTGCTCAGAAAGGGCCTCCGCTCCCCAGCTCCCCTGCTCGTCTGCGCCAGGGCCTCTATCGCCTCTTCGGGGCCCTGTTTCTTTACCCGGATAAAGAACGGCTCGCGACATTGCGGGTCGTGGCCCGGGAACTGCGCCAGGAAGACGAATTCTGGGGAGGTTACAGCTTCTCGGAGCCGTTGAGCCGGCTGTTGGACGTGCTGTCGGAACTGGGGGAGGACGTAGAGGAGAGTGTCGAGGAGGAATACGTCCGGCTCTTTCTGGTGAAGCCGCTGGCTCCGCCTTACGAATCATTCTTTCTGGATCCAGACGGGCAGGCCAGGGGCTGGATCGCAGTCCAGGTGGAACGAGAGTACACCCATGCAGGGCTGGTCCTGTCTCCCGATCAGAAGAAGCTGCCAGATCACATCGCCGTGGAGCTGGAGTTCATGGCCTATCTGTGTGGCCGGCAGGCGCGGGCCTTGGAGGAGGAAGATCGAGAGAACCAGGATAGGGCCCAAGAGTGCCAACGCGCCTTTCTGGGTCAGCACCTGGGGCGATGGTTTCCCCGATTTGCGCAGCGGGTCTTAGATGCGGCGCCGGAAAGCGTGTACGGCGCAGCGATCGAAGCGGCCTACGCATTCCTGTACCATGACCTGGGTGTACTGCACCCATGGCAGAGCAGCGTCCGGGAACAACATGCATGAAGGTGGGTTTGATGGCAGAAACTGGATTGCATAGGCAACGATTGCAAATCTCGCGCTACTTTGGTCGTTGCCTCTTTTTGTTTTTGATAGGCATTGCTCTGCCGGCCTGCAGCGGAATCCAGGTTGGGTCGGCTGAACAGGTGGCCGCAGCCGAAGCGACGGAATTGTCCGAGTTACTTGAGGCATCGGGAGCTGCTCTCGCTGCCGGTGACTTTGCCGACGCCCTCACCCTGGCCGAACAAGCGATCCAACTTGCGCCCACCAACATGACCGCATGGGAAATGTATCGCCAAGCATTCTTGGCCAAGACCGGTAACGACTACCTCCAGGGTCTGCCGCAGACCCGCTACCGACTGTCGTCTGAAAGCTTTCTGCACGATGAAGCCGCCGGCTATCACTACTTCGTCATCGACGTACGAGAGCCCGACGAGTATGCAGAGACACACATTAATGGCGCTGTCAACCTACCGCTGCGTGATTTGCTGCAATATCCCGATGAACTTCCAGAGGACCCCAACACCCCCATCCTCGTGTACTGTCGCAGCCAGAAGCGATCCACCCATGCCCTGGTCATCCTAAGACAACTAGGCTATTCACAAGTGTACAACCTGGCAGGTGGCTACCTTGCCTACGAGGAGTACATTGCCAACAACCCGGTGCCTGCACCGTCAGCGATACCCCGGCTAACTCCTGCGCCTGACCAGCCGGGTGCCCCGATGCATGATGATGAGGAAGACTATGAGAATGACTGCTGAGGGTGTACCGTTCCTCGAGATGGACGGGTAACTACCTTGACATTGTTAGATTGCGATTATGTCATTGCGAGGAGCGAAGCGACGAAGCAATCTCAAACGTCGCTTCTGGATAGAACGTAGGAGATTGCTTCGCTACGCTCGCAATGACACACACGGTTAGGACTCGGCATCGAATTTAACATTCTCAAGCTACTCGCGGAACGCGGTAGGCGGCAGGCGGGCTGGATCAACTGTCCTCCCCAGGTGGTGGTGGTGGCTGGCGCAGGCCGGCGCCGGCCAGGGCGGGGGATGGGGCGGCTGGCTAAGGGCAGGGGCCGGCGGAGTCACTGGCGGCATATGGCCCACACCTGGCACATACCGCTGATGCGCAGTCTGTTGCTGTGGGGCTTGTGGAAACTCAGCGGGCAAGTGTCCTCTGGAGTTGGCCGGCTACAACCTCGGTCACGTGCCTATGGCCTCCCTGTGCGCCGGCCTCAGCGTCGCCTGGCCTCTCGATGTGGCTCAAAACCTTGTCCCCAACTCTTGACGGTCGCGGGCGGGGTATTGACACCACACTAACGCTATGGTATAATAGAACGCAGAAGCAATGATGATCTCGCCCGGAGGGCAGATCTGACAAGCGGAGAGGAAGGAGGCAAGAG
>JBHHXF010000311.1:0-4908 GCA_046756905.1 Anaerolineae bacterium
GGCAATTGGAAACGGGCTGTGGTGGCCCTCTCCCCACTCCCCCCGGCCCCCTCTCCCCTCTCCCAAGCCCTGTCCTGAGCCCGTCGAAGGATCAGGAGAGGGGAGAGGGGGTGCCTGCCGCAGGCAGGCGGGGGTGAGGGGTGAGGGCTACCGCTCCACGTCCACCCACTCTCCGCGCACAACCTTCCTGAAGTGGAAGGGTTGGTCCAGAAGGTCGCCGGCCTCGTCGAACTGGATGGTGCCGATCACACCCTGGTAGGGTTCGTCGCGGAAGGTCTCCATGGCGGCGGCGACACTCTCCCGCGTGACCGCGCCGGTCTCGGCAGCAAGACGAATGGCGGCGATGACCACGTTCATCGCGTCGTAGGGCTGGGGGACTGGGAGACCCAGCGTGAAGTTCGCTGCGTACTTGGCAGCGAAGTCGGCAAACCCGGGCATGGCCGCCTCCGGCTGGCCAGGTACGATGTCGTACACGCCCTCGGCCGCCGCACCAAGAGGTCCTGCCAACCACTCAAGCTCGTAGCCGATGATGGGCAATGTGAGGCCGGCCTCGCGGATTTGCTGCACGAGCACTTCGTCGGCAATAATCTGCGGGCGGAAGATTATGACGGCCTCCGCCCTTTCGTGCCAGATGGCCGTCAGAGTCTCCGGCAGACTATCGAATGCAACCTTGTGGCGGAAGGTTTCGCCCCCCAGGGCTTCAAAGGCCTTCTGCCATTCGTCGGCCACGGTCTGTGCGTAGTCAAGGGGTTCGACCAGCAGCGCGGCGCGGCGGATGCCCAGTTCCTCGTAGACCATGCGCGCGCCGACCGGAATGCCGAAGGCCGCGTTGGCCGCCACCCGGTAAGCGGTAGGTTGACCGGCAAAGGTATAATCGGGGTCCGACGCGAAGGGGGCGATGTGCACCAGCCCGACTCGCCCATAAACGGGCGAGGCTGCCATAGCCAACTCACTGAATGTATGCCCAACGACGGCCACCACACCCTGCTCGATCAGCGACGTGGCGGCGAAGACTGCGCCCTCAGCGCCACAGCACTCGTGGGCGACGACCATCTCAAGGGTGAATTGCTGTCCGCCAATTGTCACGCCGCCGGCAGTGTTGGCCTCGTCCACTGCCATGCGCGCCGCGTTGACCAGTGGAACGAACCCCGCCCCCTCGATATGCGCATAGCCGATCTTGATGACATGCTTCTTCGTCGGTGGGGTGGCGGTCGGCATGGGCGTCACGGCATCGGGGTGGCCGTACGTGATACGGCGGATGACGTGGGCGCCGGGGTCGGCGACGTAGACTTCACCCTCCGGGCCGATCGCCACCCCAACCGGCTCGACGAACTGGGCCACCGGGCCGGGACCGTCGGCCCGACCCCATTCGCCGGTGCCGGCCAGGGTATAGACCAGGCCGTCTGGCGTGATCAGCCGCACGCCCACGGCAGCACCGTCGGCGACGAGCAGGTTTCCAGCTCCGTCGAAGGTCGGGCCACGTGGGTCAACGAAGCGGGCCTCGTGTGCCGGCCCATCTTTGTGGCCCGGTTCCCCGCTACCGGCCAGGGTGGTGACCGTGCCGTCGGGGGTGATGAGCCGCAGACGATTGGTGCCCCGTAACTGCCAGGGGATGCCCTCACTGACGATGACGTTGCCGGCCGCGTCCACCGTCAGTGCATTTGGGGCATTTAGCTGAGCTTCTGTGGCCGGGCCGTCTTGGTAGCCCGGCTCGCCGGTGCCGGCCAGAGTGCGGACTTCTCCTTCAGGGGTGATGACGCGAATGCGATTGTTGTCCGTATCACCCACGTACACGTTCCCGGCCGCGTCCAACGCAACACCGGCAGGATTGTTGAACTGCGCCTGATCGGCCGGCCCATCCCTGTAGCCCGCTTCGCCGGTTCCCGCCAGCGTGGAGACCATGCCATCCGCGGTGATGAGGCGGACACGATGATTGCCGCCGTCGCCGAGGTACAGGTTGCCGGCCGCGTCCACCGCCAAGAAGCCCAAGCCCTGGAATTGGGCCTGGGCCGCCGGGCCGTCGGCGAAGCCCGGTTGGCCGGTGCCGGCCAGGGTCGTGACCATCCCGTCGGGTGAGATGAAGCGGATGCGGAAATTGAACCAGTCGAACACGTACAGGTTGCCGGCTGCGTCGGCTGCCAGCCCCACCGGGGCGTTGAATTGGGCTTCGTTCGCCGGGCCGTCGGCGAAGCCCGGCTCGCCGGTGCCGGCATAGGTCTCGACGGTGACCCCCTCCACGTACCACGGGGCCTCGTAGGGGGCCGGCGGCAGGGGCGTGGCCGTGGGGGGTGGGGGCGACGTTGCAGTCGGAACCGCCGTCGGCGTGGTGGCCGGCGTGCACGCAACGAGCACGAGCAATAGTATCAGCACTAGCAACGCGGTTTTTCGAGTCATCATCATCTCCTCCTCCTTCATCATCGGCCCCGTGTGACAATACAACCGCCGACGCCCGACCCTTCGGCTGGGCTCAGACCAGGCCGCCGATCGCCGAGCACAACGTCCGTCTGAAGTCCGCTGCCTGCTGACTACTGGAATTGGACTTCGGACTTCGGACCTAGGACTTCGGACTTTGTTCTGCTCCTATCATACCAGAAAAGGCTGCCGATTAGAAGGGAAATCTAGGCGTAATAGGGGCGAAATGGGAACAGTCGGTAACCACCAATGCCCGCCAGCCCGCGCAAGAGCCATTAGCTGGTCAGTTAGTCAATTAGCCAGGTGGTCAGGTGGTCGTTTGATCGGCCCGGCTACCAGACGGCGCCACCACTTGCCAGCCACCAGAAGGGCGCCCCGCTATGGTCCAGCGCCCTTCTGGTGAGACAATGCGACGGCTGATGCCCGACCCTTCGGCTGTGTCTGTCACTTCGCCTGTGCTCAGCACGGGCCTGAGCTTGTCGAAGGACTCAGGTCGGGCCGCCGACTGCCATCGACTTTCATCCGCGATTCTGGCAACCGCGACGGTCATGGGAGCTGGGATGAACGGCGGTTTACAAGACGCACGCCCAGGCCGGTCAATATTGCCAGACCAGCAAGCGCTGTGAACCAAACGTAGCCAGGGAAGCCGGCCCCACCGGTCTGCGGCATCGACTCGGGGGCCATCGCGGCCTGCAGCTTGGCCAGAGACTCGTCGGTGAAGGCAAAGATGAGAGACGTGACCTTGCCATCTTGGACGGTTATTTTGCTGATGCCCTCAAGGGGAGCGATACCGAGGTTCCGCAAGTCATCATCCGAAAACCTGTCCCTCTCGGTTACTATGTCTCCCTCCACCTGGAGAATTTCAATCTCGATTTGGAAGTTCGTCGCCACCATGCCCTCCAACCAGGCGCGTATCGCCTCTTTACCGGTGTAGGGTGAGGCAGGACTCCCTGTGTCGACAACCGCGTCATCGGCGAAAAGAGCCAGCGCGGCCTCAACATCCCCGGCGTTCAACGCATTCGCGAGAGCCTTGGCGACTGCCGCTGGGTCTGTATCCTGGGCATAGAGCGCCACGGGTATCGCAAGCAGTACAACGAGCACTAACATTGTGATCAGACGCGTTTTCACCTTTGACCTCCTTGCCTGTGATTCCTCAGCACATGTCTGAGTATTTTGCGGTAGGGTCTCCGCGGCAATCCACGCAGTGACCCGTCAACCTTCTCGATCAGATGCCTGACAAGTAATAGGCATCACCTCCTTCTGGGCTAGGGTGAAACCCGGCTGGAAGCCCCACCGAAACGATCTTGGCTCACCCGTTATTGGCAGATGGCTTATGGCTGATAGCTGATTGCAGCCCACTATTCACCATTAGCCATCTGCTATCGGCCAACTGTTCCATCCCCATCATACCGCAAAAGGCCGGCGAAAAGAAGGGAAATTCAGGGGCGAAACAGGGGCAAAATGGGGAAGATTTGGGGTCGGTGGGTGATCTCTGCCCCACCATCCCACCAGAAACGGTCTTTGGTTTCACTTCCTCTTCCAATCGCGCTATAATATTGCATGAGCTGAATGTCTGGTTGTGCTTATCACTCACCACAGGAGATTTGACATGACGCGAGCCGTCACTGCTGTCTACGAGAACGGCGTTCTGAAGCTGCTTCAGGAACTTCCCTTGCAGGAAAGCCAGCATGTGCTGGTGATCATCGTGCCCCTGGATGCAGCGCAGGAACACCTTTCCTACAGCCCGGAGCGTGTGGCGGATATGGAGAGGCAAGCCGACGCGTGGCTGAGCCAACAGCCGGCCGATGCCGTGCGCGAGCCCTCACCCCTGGCACCCGCTGTGCGACAGATGATTGATCGGGCATTCGACGAGGCCCTGGCGGCCATCCACAGTCACTCCGTTCCTTTCGATGACGACGAGATCGCCACAGACGTCGAGGCAACACTGGCGGAGGTTCGGTCTGCCTCGACACCCGAGCGCCAGCGCCTGGAGGCAGAAGTACAAGCACTGCTGGATGAAATAACTGCGGATGCCTCCTGAGCGACCCATTCTTCGGGTTGTTGTTGACAGCAACGTCATCATCCGGGCTACCCTCTCCTCCCGTGGCGCGAGTGCTCAATTCCTCCAGGCTCTGAAGCAAGGCCGATTCACTTGCATCACGTCACTGCAACATCTCACCGAAATCTATGATGTGCTGGGCCGGCCTCGCATCACCCGCAAGTATCGTGTTTCTCCCAGACAGCGAAAGCGCGGGATGGTTCACTGGTCCGTGATAGACGATGGAATTATTCGCGGATTGCATCCCAATGCAACAGGGCGCTTGCCACTCAGCTTTGGCTCAAAGCGCGTCATTTTGGCCTCCAGATGGCCCATTTTCCCCGTTCATTCCAACATTTCCTTGGAGCGAGGGGCCGGGACAGTCAAAGCGTGGGCACGGCATCCAGACGTCATCCGCAAATAACTCGGCCAGTATCACAGCATGGTGAACCATCCCG
>JBHHXF010000312.1:0-4907 GCA_046756905.1 Anaerolineae bacterium
GCCGGCCTCCAGCAGTTGTCAACGGACCCGGTGAACCGGGGCTGGGCGGTGATTTTTGCCGGCAGTGTGGCGCGGCTGGTCCTGGGGCTGATTGCCAGCGTGTTGATTGCCCGTAGCCTCGGGCCGGCGGACTTTGGGGTGTACGCCGTTTTGGCTGCCGCCGTGGGCATCGCCGGCGCTATCGCCGATCTGGGGTTGACGGACGCAGCGGTCAAGCGCATCGCGGCCGTCTGGCAACCAGATCCAACCGGCGCTCGCGAGAGGGGACGGGTGTTCTTCGCGCTAAAGGTTGGGGCCGCCGGGCTGGTGGCGGGCGCCGGCATCCTGCTGGCCGGCCCGTTCTCTCGACGCGTCCTGGGTCTTCCAGGGGATGGCTTGCTCCTGAGGCTGGCCCTGTTGGGCATCGTCGTCACGGCCATGAGCGGCGCTGTGACCGCGATGCTCCAGGCCACGGGGCGGTTCAGCCAGTTGTCGGTCGTGCTGATCGTGAACTCCGGTCTGACGGCGTTGCTGGCTGCCGGCCTGGCCGTGGCGGGGCACCTCACTTTGATCACAGCGCTGGTGGTGCTGGGCATCGGCACCTCGTTGATCAGCTTCGCCATCGGACGCCGGCTGTTGCCAGGTCAGTGGCGCCTGGGTGTCCCAGATCGAGACGCCCTGAGAGATGAGGGCCGCCGCCTGATCCGTTTCGGGCGCTGGTTGTGGGTGGCGAACATGTTCGCCATGCTGACGGCCCAGCTCGATGTGCTGCTGGTGAACCGCTGGAGCGTGCCGGCCACGGTTGGCGCGTATGCCCTGGCGCTGAACCTGGCGAGCAAGGTAGATGTGGTCAACCACAGCCTGTACACCGTCCTGCTGCCCACGGCCTCGGCTCTGGACGGTGAGGGAGCCTTCGGACGCTACATCCGCCGTGGGCTGATTCGGAGCGGGCTGATCAGCCTGGCGCTGCTGCCTCTCATCCCGCTGGCCGGCCCGTTGATCACGCTGCTCTACGGCCCGACCTACGCGCCGGCTGCTCCTCTATTCCGCCTGCTGCTGGGGGTAGTGATCTTCGACGTGTTCACCACGCCCGTGCTGCTACTGGCCTTCCCCCTCAACCAGCCAAAACTGCTGGCCGCCGCCGATGCGCTGCGGGCCGGCACGTTGGCCCTGGCCGGCGCCTGGCTGATTCCGACCCAGGGGCCGGCCGGCGCTGTTGCGGCGAAGTTTGGGGCCAGGGTGGCCGGTGCCGTGCTAACGATAGTGGTATTGTGGCTCCTACGACCCCCAGTCCGGGCATCACGTTGAAAGCTCAAGCGTCGTACTCGGCGCCGAGGAACACCAGTTGGTGATGAGGCGGCTCACTTCCGTCACCATCGCCCGGCTTCATCATGAATTACTGCGACACCCTCAGCAACTTTCTGGACCTTCAAGCCGCGGTCAGCGAGCACCTGCTCAGGCCGGCTCTCCTCGATGAGCCCGTCTATCTCGGTTTGGTGGTCGTGGTAGTACGAGAGGGCATCGTGTACCTGGGCAGCGGTCAGGTGAGGCAGAGCAGCCAGGATGTCCTCCACCGATTGGCCGGCCTGGACCCGCTCAACGATGTGGCGTACGGAGATGCGGGTTCCTCGAATGATGGGCGCGCCCCCGCTGATGTCAGGCCGGCGGATGATGCGAGGATGCTCCTCCGCCACCTGCTCGACCAGGGCATTGTAATCTTCGTAGCGCACCAGAACGGCCTTGGGCCGGCTGTACTGGGTGATGTAGTATGGCTCTCCGGTGGCTTCCAGCGCAGATAGGATATCTTTGAGTTTCTGCCTCATCTCACTGACGGGAATGATCTTAACTGCCATCGTTTACCTCCACATATCTGTCTATTGTACAAGAGAATTATATGTCCGCGTGGATTTGTTGTCAAAAGTGACTATTTCCAAAGGCTATGCTAGAATAGTATCGTCAACGCGGGAGGAGTTCTCACGATGAAAGACTGGCCGGATTTCAATGAAAACGGTGACCTGCCACCTGGTATCCATCAGGCAACTCTTGCCGAGGTGATTCAGCATTTCGGCAGAAGTACACCTCAGCGGCGTGTTGTGGCCCGAAGGTTAGAGCGCATCTATGGCCTGGCGGCCAAGACCGGTCACCTGGCTCGCTTCATTGTTTTTGGCTCATTCGTCACCACCGAACCCGATCCGGCTGATGTTGACATCTTTCTTCTGATGGAGAACACCTTTGATGCCAACCAGATAGCTGGTGAAACATCTCTCATCTTTGATCATGTAGCGACCCAGAACTATGAGGGGGCCAGCATCTTTTGGATACGCCGTCTGGCAGCTCCGGAGGGAGAGCAGGCAACGGTAGAGCATTGGCAGCTTAAACGAGACGGTACAAAACGAGGAATTGTCGAGGTGATCGAAAATGATCAGAAATGACCGAGAACTCCAGGTAACTCTGGAACGCATTAGCTACTTCCAGAGGCAGGTCGCGCAGTTGCGGCAGGTGGAAGACAATCCGACGAACTATCGGCTATCGGTGAGCGGCTATCTGGCCGAGCTTGACCGAATGAATCTGGAGGTCCGAGAGTATTTGTGGCTGCATCCTAGTGAGGTCTCAGCGGCTGCTTAGGTCAAGTCCCTGCAGACGTTGTCCCGCGTGCAATCTTTGGCCGCCGCCTCAGACACCGGCCAGGCCGGCGTACAACTGCACCAACCGCGCCACCGTCTGTTCCAGCGTGTAGCCGGCCTCGACAGCCTCCCGGCTCGCCTGACCCATGGCAGTGATAGCCTGCGGGTCCTGGATCACCTCCAACAGGGCGTCCACCAGCGCCTGGGCATCTCCGACCGGCGCCACCTGGCTCGCCGGCACCAGATCGGGCAGCAGGCCGACGGCTGTGCCGATTGTCGTGCGCCCGCACGCGGCCGCCTCCAGCGTCACCAGTTCCTGCCCCTCGTGGCGTGATGAGAGCACGCACACGTCGGCGGCGCGGAAGCAGGCCGGCATGCGGTCGTGCGGCACTGCCCCATGAAACGTCACCTTCGGCACAATGCCCAGCGATCCGGCCAGGCGCTCCAAATCATGGCGCAGTGGCCCATCGCCCACGATGTGCAGATGAGCGTCTGGTATTTGCGAGACGACGCGCGAGAACGCCCGCAGCAGCGTTGCCTGGTCTTTCACCGGCACCAGCGAGCCGACGTGCAGAAGTCTGACCTCCCCCTCTGCCAGGCAACCGGGATTGGCCGGCCCTGGGTGAAACAGGTCAGTGTCAACACCGATGGGGATCGGCAGCAAGCGATCCGGCGGGACGAGCGGTCGGGCGAGCCGGCGCAGGTAGGCGGAGCCGGCGGTGACCTGGGTCGCCTGCCGCAGGGCCACCCGCGTGAGCCAGCGGTTGATGAGAGAGAGTTGGCCGCCGTAGCCGATGTCGGGCAGGCCCACCAGTTCGCCACCCAGCAGTGACACCACCGCCGGCACTCCCAGCAACCGTCCGGCGACCACGGCAATGAAACCGGGCTCGTCGGCCCACATGCCATGCAGGATGTCGAAGGGCCGGTGGCGATGTTCGGCGGCCACGGCTGCCAGAGTGCACGCCAATAGCACGGCGCGCTCCAGCCCGCGTGTCATCGCACCGCCCTGGGGGTGGACCGCCGCGCCGTAGACGGTGTAGGGCCGGCGGTGGTGGGGATAGCGCAGCGGAAAGACATGCACCTCGGCCCGATACGCCAGGTGACGCACCAGGTTCAGTTGCGCCGGAATGCACCAATCGGATTCACTGGCGCTGAACCCTGGAAGGAGCAGGCCGATTTTCACTGCAGCACTTCCCGATAGACCGCCTCCAGCCGGCGTGCCAGGGCTGGGAAACTCAGCGCGCGCTCGAACCGGCCGCGCACGGCCGCTGACCAGGACGGGATAGCGGCACGCGGGATGGCCAGCACGCCTCGGGCCAGGGCTTCCGCGTCGCCGGGTGGAAAGAGGACGCCGTAGCGCCCCTCGTCGGTCATCGCCCGGAAGGACGGGATGTCGGTCACGACGGGGATCACGCCACACGCCATGGCCTCCAGCACGGCGCAGCCACTGAACTCGCGCCGGCTGGCCTGCAACAGAAAGTCGGCACTGTTGTAGATGGCTTCCATCCGCTCAAAGGGCGCGCGTCCTCGGAAATCAACGGCTCGCGCCAGAGGGGGCCGGCGCGCGACAAACGCCTGCAGATCGGGCAGGAGCTCGTCGGTCAGGTAGTGCAGGTAGAGCCGGGCATCGGGCCAGGCGGCCAGGACCTGCTCGAAACCGCGCAACGCGGCCAGCGGATCTTTGATGGGGTGCAACCGGCCCACCCACAGAAACACGGGATCACCCGCCATGCCGGTTTCGCGGCGCGCTTCGGACCGCGCGCGCACGCGGAAGGTGCTGGAGGTTTCCATCAGTTCCACCACCCGGTCGAAGCCATCGAGCAGGCTGGCATCGACAAACGGCTGAGCGTGGGTGCGGGTCGTGAAGAACAGGCGCGCAGCGCGGTGGAAGTTGAAGCGCTGAATCCGCCGGCTCAACGGGTTCCTGGCCGGATAGCCTCCGTGGTAGTGGAGCGCAATGGGTGGTGCGTGGTTGCCAAGAGCCAGAAACAAGAAGAACAGGTTCCAGTTGAGCGTTGTACCATGGAAATGAATCAGGTCCGGGTGCAACGTGCCTACCGTCTGGATCGCGCGAGTTGCCGGCTCGTACAGGATGCGGTCGCGGTGCAGGAGATGGCCGGCTACCTGTGAGATAGATCGAGCGATGCGCCCCGGTGCGACGAAGTGGTAGGTCACTCCATCCTCGACGAATTCGATGTCCGCCGGGAACACGTGCACCACATCCACCTGATGACCAACTGCCGCGAGTGCGCGCGGAATCTCCCGATGGATTGGCACACGGGTCAGGTAGGTCTGTGGCTCGAT
>JBHHXF010000313.1:0-4902 GCA_046756905.1 Anaerolineae bacterium
TCCAGCGCCTCCAGGGGGACGCCGCAGTTCTCGCAGAACAGCTCACCTGGCACGTTCGGGTAGCCACAAGCGGAACACCGAACCCCTTCCGGCTGGGCGACTTCGGGGGCCGGCTCGGGGGCCGGCGCTTCTGCCTCCGCGACAGTAGCCGCAGTGGCTTCCGGTTCCTTCAATCGAGTACCACATTGGTCACAGAACACGGCGGTGTCCTGAGCTTCGTTTCCACAATTTGGACATACAACCATGAGTATCTCCTCTCATCTTTCGTAAGCGTTTAGCCAATGACGCTTGGTCCCACGTCAGAGCGGGTATCAGGTATTGGGTACTGGATATTGGATACTGGATATTGGATATTGGATATTGGGGATTGGTCTCCTTAAAGGGGCGCAATATCCAATATCTAGTACCCAATACCCAATATCCAGATATGGCCGCTCAATCAACCAACTTCTGAGTCAACTTCCGCGTCTCATACCGCAGCTTCTTCGTGCCGGCTGACGACATGGCGCCTTGTGTCTCCAGGTTGTCGGCTTCCTGCAGGGCGGCTTCGGCCAGTTCCTGCTCGCCCAGGTCCAGCAGGCGGGTGGCGGCGGCTCGCAGCTTCTGGGTAGCGCCGGCCACGTTGCCCGACCGGGCCTCCTCCAGCGCTCGCGTCTGCAACTTGAAGGCTGTCACCTTCTCGGCCACGTTCATGACACGCGGGTCGTACTGCTTCGCCTGGGCCGCGTCGCTAGTGAAGCCGACCAGGATGTCAGACCGCACTTTCTCTTCGACCACGCCCTGGGCCGGCACGTCGTAGGTCACTTCGGCCTGGGCGATACGGTATCGACCGGCTGGCCGTGGCGGGAGCATCAGTTCTACCAACACTGACTTGCCGTCTTGAGCCTCGATTTCGCCTAGCGACACCTGGACGTCCCGTTCCGACAGCGGCTGATAGCCCAGGTTGGCGATCATAGGCGTGACCTGCCACACCTGGCGCGGCACGACGCCGCTGACCAGGCGCAGGATCATTTCGGCGTTGTGAACCACTGTCGATTGGGTGCGCTGCACCGTCTGACTGAACAGGGGCACGATCTTGTCCGGCGTGTCGATGAAGTCCGAGTCGCCACCGCCGGCGGCCGCGATGTCGTCCAGCAAGTCCTCGTTCCAGTCGTCGCCGAGGCCCAGCGCGTTGACAGCGATGCCCTGGGACTGGGCGTCGCCGGCCAGCCGCACGCAGTCGCGCTCATCGCCGAAGGTCTGGCCGTCGGTCAGCAGCAACATGCGGCTCATCCGGTCGCCGGACACGCCCTGGCCTATCTGACGCAGCCCCTCGCGCATACCGCGTGAGACGGCGGTGCCGCCGCCGGCGCGGATGCGGTCAATCTTGCGTTTGAGCTTGTCGCGGTCGGCTGCGGGCCGGCTGGACACAACCAGATCGGCCGAGTCGTTGAAAACGACCACCGACACCAGGTCCTCGTCAGCCATCTGATCGATAGCCAGCTTCACCGCCTCGCGCAGTTGCTCGATCTTCTCGCCGCGCATGGAGCCGCTGTGATCCAGCACGAAGCCGAAGTTCAGCGGCATCCGCACATCCGCCACCGCCGCTGTCGGCTGCACCTCGATGAGCACGTACGCCAACTGTGGCGTGCTCGTTACCGGAAAGCTTGCCTTGTTGAGAGTTGTCGTTAGCGTGACCTCTCCTGCCATGTCTTCCTCCTGACGCAATTGTCGTTAGGGATTGGAGATTAGGGATTGGAGATTGGAGATTAGAGATTAGAGATTGGAATCCCAGTGAAGCAATCTCCAATCTCCAATCTCTAATCTCCAATATCCAATCTCACAGCTTGACTATACTTCGATCTCTACAATAACAACCGAGATGTTATCCGCCCCGCCGGCCAGGTTCGCCCGATCGACAAGCGCATCGCAGGCGGCTTGCGGGTCCGGCTCCAGCAGCAGGATTTCTTCGATGCCTTCGTCGCGGGCCATCTCCCACAGGCCATCACTGCACAGGACCAGCCGATCACCTGGTTTCAGTTCGCACACAAACGTGTCAATCTCCACCCGTGGTCGGTCGCCAATGGAGCGGTGGATGATATTTCGGTGCGGATGGGTGTAGATCTCGTCCGGCTCAAGCTGGCCGGCCTCAATGAGGCTTTGCACCAGCGAGTGATCGACGGTCAACTGCTGCAAGCCGTCGGCGTTCCAGCGATAGGTCCGGCTGTCACCCACGTTGGCGATGGCGGCGATGGGACCACGGAGCAGTGCCAACGTCACAGTCGTGCCCATGTCCGTTCCCTGCTCGGTCCGCTGCCGGTACACCGCCTGGTTGGCCGACTGAACAGCCTGCGCGATCCGCACCTCCATCGTCTCCGGCAGAACCGGCTCGCCCTCAAGCGCCGGCAGCCAGACGGTCTCGCGAATCACGTCCCAGATGACCTGTGTCGCCAGCCGGCTGGCCACCTCGCCGGCCGCCTGCCCGCCGACGCCATCGGCTACGACGAAGAGGCCCAGCGCCGGCCCGTCCTGCTCGGTGTAGACGTGTACGTCGATGCAGTCCTCGTTGTGCTCTCGCACCAGCCCGGTATCCGTTCCAACCCCCCAACGAAATCGGATGCGCGGAGGTGGAGCCGGCTCTTCTGGCTCCTGCCCGCCTTCTGAGGCCAGCACAACATAGGCGCGTCCATCGGCGTTGAACCGGGCGACGGCGTCAGGCTCCTCGGCCTGGAACTGCTCGCGAATCTGAGACGCCGGCGGTGTATCCAGCATGGCGCCGCACTCGGCGCAGTACTCGTCGCCCGGCGCGTTCCCATCGAAGCCGCAGGCCACGCACCGGGCCAGGTCCAGCGCGGAGTAGACGTTGCCGGCCTCGTCACTCGATACAAGCTCGACAATCTCGTATCGATCTACCAGCAGCGTGCCGGCTGGCAGCGGCGTTAGGCCCCCCTCAAGTTCGTCATCGGCTTCGAGGGCCGCCGCAGACTCTTCGTCCACGACCTCAGCCGTTTCTTCGATAACGTCACGTGCCTCGACAGCCTCGGCAGGCTCTCCGTCTGGCTCTGCGCTTTCGTCGCCTTCTTCTTCAGCCACCACAGCCTCTGCGACGGCGGGTTGCTCGCGATCTGCCGGCATTGGCGCAACGTTGTCAACCCGCGCCTGCTCCACTACCTCTGGTTCCTGAATCTCCATGGCCTCTTTTTCAGGCAGCCGGCTCCCACACGCCGCACAGAAAAGCGCTCCAGTTCGGTTCTGGGCCTCACATTTCGGGCATTTCATGTTGATCTGCTTCCTCAAAGCCATCCAGCCACCCAGCCATCTAGCCATCTAGCCATGCAACTACCCCACTACAAAACCCAACACGACCCTCCCCACCCGAATTCTATCCCCGTTGCGCAGCACCCGCTTCTCGCCCGCCGCCAGCCGGCCATCGTTCACAAAAGTCCCGTTGTCACTGTCGAGGTCAACTATCTCGTATCGTTGATCATTGTGGGTGATGGTGGCGTGCCGGCGTGAGACGTAGGCGTCTGGATCGTAGAAGGCCAGGTCCAGGTCGGGCACCAGCTCTTCGGGCTGGCTGCGCCGGCCAACGAGCATTGTTTCACCCCGAATTGGCATTTCCCATGACACCCCTGCCGGTTGAACGATGCGTAGACGTGCCGGCAGCACGCCGACGAAGGACCGGCCACAGCGCCGGCAGAAGCGCGCTGTTAGTCGGTTCGCCGCTTGGCAATCCGGACAGCACTGACCCTGAGATGCAGCGGCTGCCCCCTTAGGCCTCCTGCTCCCTGTCACCTCCGCCCCCGTGCTCCCCTGCTCCCCTGCTCCCCTGCTCCCCTGCTCCCTTGCTCCCATGCTCCCCCGCCTCCCTGCCCCCCTGCTCAGATCCGGCCGGCAGTTGTACAGGTCGCCCTGCATGTAGGCCGCCGTCGCGTAGCGCTGCTCGCGGTCTTGCGCCATCGCCTTCTCGACAACGGCCGCTAGTTGCTCCGACACTGCCGGATTGTACTGGTGCAAGGGGACGGGCGGGGCTGGCAGGAAGGCCGGCGTGGGCGGTACGTTGGCCAGCAGGTGGTACATCGTCGCCCCCAGCCCGTAGACATCGGCCCGCGCGTCGGTCTGGGCCGTGCCCCACTGCTCCGGCGCCGCGTAGTTCTCCGACCCCATGGCGATGGTGTCGCGCAGCTTGCCCGCCTTGTAAGTGCGCGCAATTCCGAAGTCTATCAATTTGATTGTTCCGTCGGGCGTGACCATGACGTTGCTGGGTTTCATATCGCGGAAGATTACCGGTGGATTCTGCGCGTGCAGATAACTCAGCACATCGCAAATCTGAATTGCCCAGGCGATGACCTCATCTTCCAGCAAGGGCGCATTGGCTTCATTCAGTCGCTTTTGCAGCGACTCGCCAGCCACGAACTCCATGACCAGGTAAGACCGGCCGTCCTGTTCGAAAGAGCCGGCGACGCGCGGCAGGTTCCGATGTCGCAGCCCCGCCAAAATGCGTGCCTCTTGCTCGAACAGCCGGCGACCCTCTGCGCGGACCGCAAGATCGTCGCTGGCAGCACGTAGTTCTTTCAGGGCCCAGGTGCGGGTGGCGCCATCGGGCCGGCGCTCCTCGGCGCGATACACCCACGCCATGCCGCCGCCGGCCACGAGTTGGGTGACGGTGTATTTGTCTTTGAGCGTTGCGCCAATGGGTAGCGGTCGGGTTTCCATGGGTCCAGTTATCAGTTATCAGTGATCGGTGATCAGTGATCAGTATTCAGTGACAGGATTTACGCGGTGAGAGCGAGATCAGGTGACCGGCACTTCGGAACTGTGTCTGGCATGCCTGTTCTGGCCGTAATACCAGCGTCACCGGTCCTCCGACAGGCTTGAAGAAGTGCCGGTCACCTTTACCGCGTAAATCCTGTCAGTGATCAG
>JBHHXF010000314.1:0-4867 GCA_046756905.1 Anaerolineae bacterium
GATTAGAGATTAGAGAGTGGAGATTCAATCTCTAATCTCTAATCTCTAATCTCTAGTCTCTAACCTCGACCACGGTTTCCAACCATTCAAGTTCCTCTGCGGTGAATAGGGGGAGAGTTTGTTCTCTCCTTGCTAATTCAGGCAGGTATTTCTGCGATTCCTCTCGAATCTTCGTTTCTGGTTTGAGGGTTCCACGTCGTTGGGCCTTCAGGCTGCCGGCGAAGGCGTTCAACTGGCGAGCCAGGTCGGTTAGCTTAGAGACGTAGCCCTGCACCTGACCAGATGGCATCAGGTCCCTTGCCAGGGCGCGATTGAGCCAGTACTTCGTTTCGTATACGCTGCCACGCGCGTAGTACAGGAATTGCAGTTTCTCGCCGTAATGGAAACGACCAAAAGCTTCAGCAATATTCGCCCCGATGGAATCCGCTGCCCGGGCCAGTTGTCCACCGACCACCTCCCGGGCAAACGGGTCCCACCGCACAACCCGCCGCCAAATCCCATCGGCTACAGTCTCGGCAGCCTGCAATACCCTCAAGTCTTCCAGAGCAGTCGCCATGTTCCACCTCCTGTTTGTGGAGATTGGAGATTAGAGATTGGAGATTAGAGATTTAATCTCAATACGGTTCAGTTAACGTCAGCGAGCGTCGGTCGAGTAGGCCTTTGGCCGTATCGAGACCAACGCGAGCGGGTTTGCGGCAGAATCGGTGCTGGAAAGCCGCTCCTTGGTCTCGATACGCTTCGCTACTCGACCGGCGTCGCTTAACTGAACCGTATTGGACTTAATCTCCAATCTCCAATCTCCATTCTCTATTCTCCAATCTCCAATCTCCAATCTCCAATCTCCAGTCTCCAATCTCCAATCCCTAATTCCCCGCGTAAGCGTAAGTCTGGAAGTAGATGTAGATGTCGTCCACGTCCTCAATGAACCGCTCGATCCCCACCTGTGGGTCGGCCAGCAGGGTGGAGCCGGGGATGACCAGCAGCCACTGGGTGTTCCACACCGAGCGGCCGATGAGCCGGGTGTCGGTGTTCAGCTCGTCCGGCGTGAAGTCCGGCGTGTACGGGTAGGCGCGGAAGCGGGCGTAGGGCTTGATGGCGAACAACTGGCCGTCGAGGCCATTGATGCGTGGGCTCCACGTCGGGTCCTCCATTTCCGCCTGGCCGATGGGGTGCGGCAGTGGCAGCAGTTGCTCCGTGATGTTCCAGTAGCGCAGCAGCCCGCTGGTGCTGCGCGGCCGGATGACATCCTTGCCGGCCGGCAACAGATACAGCCGCGGCGTCTGGGCCAGCCGGCCCGTGTCGTAACCCTCGAACCAGATGCCGATGCTGGCGATCTTGGTGGAGAACTGAGTGGCGTCGTAGGCGCTGTCGCCAGGCCCTAACGGCAGCCCGAAGTAGTTCAGGCCCTCGCGAACGGTGGCGCCGATGGGGATGACCAGCCCCGGCTGCGGACCGGTGTCGCCGTAGGGTCGCTTGGCCAGCCGGGCCACATCGTCGTTGCTGTAGATGTCCGGCGTGTAGTAGCGCTGCAGCTCGTGCCGCCATTTGGCGTCGGAGTCGTCGCGCAGGCGGAGGAGCTCGTGGCGCAGCGAGAAGCGATTGGCCTCGGATTGTGGGTTGTTGAAGCCCATCTGACCCTTGAGCACGGCGAAGTTGTCCCGCATGCGCCCCAGTGGGTCGGCCAGGCCACCCGAGCCGACGATAGGCTCGACATCCCACGGTCCCGTTGTCCACCGCAGTTCACCCAAGGTACGCAGCCCCACGATCTGGCGCAAGATCTTATCGCCGTTCGCCGGGTCATTGCCGGCCAGGTTGGTCTCGTAGTCGTAGGCCGCCGCCGTCAGGTAGGTGTAGAGCTGGGCCATGTCGAACTGCCGGCGGTACTTCTGCAGCGCGTCGTTCTGGAAGACGCGGTACGCCATGTCGCTGTAGCGCTGCTCGGAGATCTGGCCGGCCCATCGCTTGCGCAGCCGGATCAGCTCGGCCAGCTTGCGGAAGCCGCGCTGCAGGGTTTGATCGTAGTCACCCTGGGCGCCGTTGACCCGGTCCTTGGCCAGGAACAGCGCCAGCCGCAGCTCTCGTTCCTCGCGTATCATCGCCTGCATCTCACGGCCTAACTGTCGGAGCTCGTAGTCGGCTTCTGCATCGAAGAGATCAATATTCAGTTCGAGCTCGAGCGCCTCCTTGGAGTACTCGAGTGGTGGCGTCGCCAGCTCGGCAACCATACGGACACCGGTGAATGCCAAAGCGAACGCTCCCATACCTGCCACCACGGGACAGCCGGCGGGCACGTCATTCGAAAACCCAAAAGTATCCGGGACACACTCCTCTGTGAGGTTGCCACTCCAGTTCCACAAGAGTTGATATGCCTCATCGGCGATGATTCGGGTCTCTTCAATACCCAAAATCACACCATTCAGGACGTTGATCGTTGTTTGATAGGTCGTTTGCAGATCCCGTTCGAGGGTTAGCGTCTCATACCGATCCTGGATCGCGTCCCTCATGTTCTCCATGGCATCCACGTGATTGTCGTACTCCGTGATCGCTATCTCGTATTCCAGGCGTGCCTGATTGAGCGCCTGAAGCGCGTTCTGGATGTCACCCGGCGCCTTGCGGGCGCTGTCCTCCGGCCACGACGCCGGCTTGAACCGCCCTCGTCCCTTGTCCAGACCAATGCCGACCCGGTACTCGATCGTTTTCTCCGCGGGCTGCCCCGGTTGGATGCCCGGCGCCCCGCCATAGCATATATCAAAGCTGGCGATGGTGTTCGGGTCAATGCGCTCGACGAAGAACCCCAGACACGGCATTGGGGAGACTTGAACCAGCTTGGTTTTGGTCTCCGGGGTGCAGTTTCCCTGGCACCGCTTCTGAGCGTCGGTCAACTCAATGCGGTCCCACAGATCGTAGTTGTAGATATCGGGCCCGTCGTAGCCCTCGGGGTAGGTGCCGTTCACCCCGATGTCGGCGTCGTAGGGATAGCCGAAGAGCTCGATCAGCTCGTTGATCAACGCCGTGTCCTCCTCGATGATGGTGGTCACGAAGTCACGGCGGGCGTCCTGCGATTCGCGCTGCGCGATCTTCATCTGGTTGGCGTACTCGAATAGTTTCAAGGTATTGCCCAGGCTGCCAATAGCACGGTCATACACTTGCTCGAAGTGGGTCTTGCCTTCATGCTCAGGCGTGGTCTTGGTCTGGGCCGGATCCAGGTCGAAGAGCACGGCATCTCCCACCAACCCCAGCGGGTTCAGGCCACCGTCCGCATCGTCCAACTGCTGCTGTATCGCCGCGTATTGGTCAGAGATCTCGCCGATCTCGAGCACCGTGGTGCGATCAATCTTGCGCACGTCAGTGTAACGGTCATCCTCCGAGGGCAGGATAGCGTTGGTTACCACCCAGTCGAAGTAGGCGCCCTGCCCCGCGCGTCGCGCCCAGTCGGCTACACCCCAGGCCCGCTTTCGGCCATCGGAGGCGTCCACGTGGCTGTCTACGTACTCCTGACTCTCGGGCTCGGCGTAGTTCTTGCGGTACGTCAGGTCCACGGTCTCGGCCCCCATCCGCGCCTTGGCCGCAGCGGCGATGGCGAACCGCCGCTCGTCGTAGTAGTCCACCACCACCGGCGCCCCGGCCACGCCGATGGGCTCGGCGCGTGGCACCCAGGTGTAGTTGGGGTGTCGCAGCAGTTGGTAGTACTTGCTGATGGCCGTGAGCATTTGCCCCCAGGCATCCCCGTGTCCCTGGGGGTACATGACCGCTGCGTCGGCCTCGTTGACGAAGCCGTCCTGGTTCATATCCTTGATGTTGTAGTTCAGCACATAGGCCACCTCGCCCTCGCCGTTGGTGAAGTTCCAGGTTAGCCGGTTGTAGGTGGGCGCGGCCGCCACGCCGCCCAGCGTCTCGTCGCGCCCGCGCAACAGGGCCAACTCCTCGTCTATCAGGCCGAAGCTATCGGAGCGGAACTGGTTCATGAAGGCGTAGATGGCCGGCGCGCGCAGGCCCAGGGCGCTGTCGGTGCCCAGCCCCACTGTCGGGTCCAGGGCGTCCATGTAGGCGTCGTTGCCCAGCAGCATGTACAGGTCGCTGATGCGGGAGGTGACGTTGAGCAATGCGGCGTTGGCCCCCTGGTGGTTGATGTTGGAATCAATGGACAGCTTGCGGCCGCGGTCGAGCACCGTTTCGTACGCTTCAATCAGGCCGATCTGGTTGAGGTTCTCGGGATCGTTGCTGAGCGCGATGGGGCCTTCGTAGCGATGGCCGGCCTGGCGGACCATGTCCACCGCCGTGTTGACGGGGGCGCTGACGAAGTCGTTCACCCGCGTGTCGAAGGGGTTGAGCCCGCTGGTCACGCGCTTGATCCAGCCCTCGGCCAGTTGCGCGCGCACCTCCGACGGCTTGGCCGAGGGATCGCCGGCGAAGTTGCTCCAGCGATACTGGTTGCCGCACACGGGGTAGCCCTTGTAGCGCATGATGAGCCAGTTGTCGCTCAGCGTGGTCGGGTTGGCGCCCTCGATGGTGATCTCGGGACCGATGGCGTCCGCCCCAGGCTCCTCCCGCGTCCATTTCTTCCACGGATAGCTGTCGGGCAACTGCGTGGGCGAGACGCCCGTCTCGTCCACCGGCGCGATCCACCACTCGAACTTGAAGTTATCGGGCCGGCCGCCGAAGTCGCCGGTGTGGCGCAGGGTGAGTTTCTCGTCGAACAGGTTGTCGGACTTGATCACCAGCAGGTTGCCGCGGTAGGTGCTGTCCTCGCCCAGGTAGTTCTGGGTGCAGCCCACCTGGATGACCTGCAGTGACACCGGCAGGCCGCCCAGGCTGGGGTCGTTGTTGTAGACCAGGGTGATGTAGCCGGTGCCGGCGGCGTTGCCGG
>JBHHXF010000315.1:0-4858 GCA_046756905.1 Anaerolineae bacterium
GGATTGTCCGCCTCCGTCGGTGGCCGGCCGGCGGAGAAACTGAGGCCATCCGAGGAGGTGGCGACCATCCTCCTCCCTGGCATGGTGCTCCGGTCTTCGTAGAACAGGTAGACGGTGCCGGTCTCGGGGTCCACGCTGGCGGCCGGATTGGAGGCATCTTCGATCCGGAATCCCGGGTCCGGGACGAAGTTCAGCTCGGAGGCAGGTGGTGGGGCTGCGGCCTCCAGCACCAGGGGAGTTGGTCCCAGCAGGAGACTGCGGCCATCGGCCGGGCTGGTGCTGCCGTCAACCACGTTGATTAGCGTCAGGTTCGTGGCATCGACGCCCCGCGAGGCCAACACGTCGCTGATGTCCACCACATCGTTGCCGTCGATCTCGCGGAACAACAGGTACACCTTTGGCGGCGCGCCGGGCGGCGGGTTCTCTGCCGGGGCTCGCTCCAGCTCGAACAAACGCACACCCGGAAGCCCCAATTGGGCGCTCAGGTCGGCGGTGACGCCGGCATCCTCCAGCGCATGCGCCATGTAGGGGAACTGGTCGTTCACGTTGTCCGTCGGCGGGGGCAGCGGTTGTCCCCCCGCCTGCTCGTAGGCTTTGTAGCGGTCGGCGAGTTGGTGGTCACTCACGAACTCGGCGATCACGTTGCCGCGCGGGGAGGTGCGGCCAGCGAAGTTGTCACCCATCCAGGTGAACATCTCCTGGATTTCGTCTGCGTACAGGTCGGTGTTCCGCCCACCGTGATTCAGCCAGCCGAAGGCCCACACCTGCGGCTCCAGGCCCAACCGCTCCCGCTCCAGCCACTCCAGGTAGAGCATGAGAAACTCTTTCTTGAGTTGCGGCACACGCAGGTCGAAGTAGTTCCGATTCTGGGGCGGCCCGTGCCACGCCGCCTGGCCGATCTGGGGAAAGTGGGGGTAGGTGATCACCCCAGCCCGGTCCCGCTCGACCAGCCAGACGATGTGCTGGCCGGCCGGCAACTGGGCCATCTGCTCCGTCGTGCGAAGCTGATAGCCGAGATCCTCCCAGCACGACGGACACGCGTAGTGCGACTCGCCGATCCACAACGCCTCGGCCCCCACCAGGTCGGCGACCAGATCGTGGTTGTCCTGCCAGGCCTGGGCAATCTGCTGCTGACTGGGAGATGGGCTGTACGTCCATTGGAAAGGCTGTGGGCCACGCAGGAAGCTGTGGAAGTGCACGCCCACGGTATGGCCATCGGCCAGGTGGCCGGACCACGGGGCTTGAGCGCCGGCCTCGACTGCCTGTTCGGCATAGGCACCGCTCATGTGAAACGAGACGCGGGCGCCCACGGCCTCGGCCTGGGCCATCTCCCACTCCAGATTGCCGCTGGTGTCGGCGTACTTCTCGGGGGTCGTGGCATAGGTGGTTCCATCCACCGGCGGCGGGAGGTAATCGAGAACGCTCTCCACTTCGACGTGGTTGACATAGACCAGGTTGATCGGCAGTTGCTCGACGGCCGGCGTCGGGGTGGCCGAGGGCCAGGGCTGACGCCAGTTGGCGGCCACCACGGGCAGGTAGACGTGACACGGCAGGTCCGTCGCAGTCGTCATGATGTCTTCGACGTCCCCGACCCCGTTGCCGTTGGCGTCGCCCACGCACTGCGAAGCCGGCGGCGGTGTGGTGGATGTGGCGGGCGTATTTACCGCGAAGCCAGGGCTCTCCACCCGGTAGCTATCCCCCAGGCCGATGCTGCTACCAGTGAGCACATGCGTGAAGTCGCCGTCGCTCAACATCGCATCCAGGGAGGTATGCGTCGCCCTGCGGATTACGCCTTCCCCCGTATGCACGTAGGTCCAGTAGCGTGAAGTCGCCGGCTCGAAGTGGCCGGCGGGGACACCGCCGCCGTGGACGAGGTACCCATCGGGCAATGAATCCGAAAGTGCGTAGCTCCCGTGCAGCGTGGGGCTGGTGTAGACCTGGACGCTGGACCCACGCGAGATGTATAGGACGTATTGCTCACCGTCGTAAAAGATGTCCGGATCGGCGGCTATGGCCGGCCTGGATGGTGAGATCGTCACCTGCACGCGGTCGCCGGCCTGCGCCACGAAGGCCGTGCCGTCGCTGCCCTCCACCTCGATCGCGCTGTGGAAATGCTTGACGCACGTGGTTTCTTCAGGCGCGCAGCCGGCCGGATTCTGACCTATGATACCCAGCAGGTAGAACAGCACCAGCCGGCCTTCGTCGTCCACAAACAGGCTGGGGTCCACGAAACCGCCGGTGGCCTCGGGATCAGTCAACGTTACCGGGACAGGGTCTTCCCAGGTGTCGGTGCTGAAGCGATAGCGCCGCACCCGGCCGGGGGTGTAGACGTAGAGCGTATCGCCGCGCCGGATCACGTCGGGCACGCTGCCCTGGTACGGCTCCCAGTCGGGCACCAGGCGCCAGTCCGCGCCGTCGTCCGATTGGGCCAGGTAGACCTGGTGGTTGCGCGGATCGCGGCAGTCCGCAGTGGCAGTATCGCAGGCGTGGAAGGAGAGAAGGTAGGGGGATTGGATATTGGATATTGGATATTGGGTAGGTGTTGGGGTGGGTGTAGGGACATCGTTGGGCATGGCGCGCCGGGCGATCCAGATGGCGTTGTCGTCGCCCATCCCCTGGCCGAAGTACATCAGCCACGGGCTGCTGGCCAGGGGCAGGATCGTGGGATCGCCGGCATTCTGGCCGGTGGGGGTGTCCTCCTCGGCGAACACCTGCTCGACCCGCTCGAAGGTCAGACCGTCCGCCGACTCACTCAGGCACACGCCGTAGCAGACCCGCACACCCCAGAAGTACAGTTTGATGTGGCCGTCGTCGGTCAACACTGCCTCCGGACCGTCGAGGTAGCGCATGTCAGCCGGCGCCTGGGGGTCCACCCAGTCCTCCGGGTCCACACGTACGCCGGCCTCGGCGCTCCAGCTCAGACCATCGTCGGAGGTGGCGGACAGGATGACGGTTTTGATGCCGTTGAAGTAGGCATCGTCCTGGTAGCCGGCCCGATAGTACATGCGGAAGCGGCCGTCCGGCAACAGCACCGTAGTGGAAGCGCCAACCTGGTCCCGATCGATGTCGCCATGCCAGCCAGGCTCCACACGCGCGCCGGCCTCCATCTGGAACGTCAGCCCGGCGTCCATGGAGATGGCGCTGTTGATCTGGCCGGCCTGCTGAAAGTACAAACGCACACGTCCATCGGGGAGCCGTACAGCGTCGGGGAAAGCGGCGTTGGATACGCGCACGCCGTTATCGCGGGTCCAGGCCAACCCATCGTCGGACGTGAAGCTGACGATATTGTGCACGTCCAGGTCTTCGACGTACAGGCGATAACCACCTCCGGGGAGCATCAGCACCTCGGCATCGGCGTAGGGGCCGGCGGCCACCTGCAGATATCCCCCATTGGACGGCACCGGCTCCCATGACTCGCTGGCTTCGCTGGCCGGCACGACCCTGGGATTGCCCGTTGCGGCGTCACCACCAGATTCCAGATACTCCGGGATCGTCGTGACGTAGACCATCACGTATTGGCCGTCCGGCAACCGTGCCACGGCGGGATCTTTTACGCCCAACGCTTCAAGGGTGGCCGATGGGTCGGGCGATAGTCGCGCCCCTGGGTCCATAGTCCAGGTTTCACCATCGGCCGTGAAGACCGACTGGATCTCTGTGGCAGTTGGTTGCGGAGTGGGTAGCTGGGTGGTTGGTTGGATGGATGGCTGGTTGGGTATGGGGCGGAAGCCGTAGAAGCGGTAGCCGCCGTCCACCGCCAGGCCGTTGGCCATGGTTAAGCCGGCGATCCCGAAGTCATCCTGCAGTGTGAAGGTCAGCCCGTCGGTAGAGGTGGCGTGCCAGTTGTAGCCAGGTGTGCCCACCGCGCCGCCGGCGAACAGGTGCCACACATCGCCAATGCGGATCACGGATGGATCCAGGACCTCTCTGCCCTCTACGTGGAGGCGGTAGCCGGCCTCCAATTCGAAGGTGAACCCGTCGTCAGAGATGGCGGAGTAGGTGCGTGGCGTGGCCCCGGGAGTGGCCGGTGCGCTGGTGAAATACAGCCGCCAGCGCCCGTCGTCCGTGCGCGCGATGTCCGGGTCAACGGCTGCGGGCTGGTTTGGAGCCAGGCCGTTGATGGTCACGCGACGGTAGGACCAGGCCTGCCCTGAGCGACGTCCTGAGCGCCGTCCTGAGCCTGACGAAGGGTTCATCGAAGGGCCCTGCCGAAGGGTCTGAGCGGTATCTGCCGCGAGAGCCGCGACGATCTGGTTGTGAACTTCGTCCGGACACCAGGTGACGTAGTAGACCCGCAGCGTGCCGGCGTCGTCCACGATGGCGTCAGGAACATCGGCTTGATCGGTCAGCACGCGATTGGCGCGGGTCCAGGCGAGGCCGTCGTCGGAGTAGGCGATCATTAACCGGCCGGCCCAGGGGCCAGTGCTGCCCTCGGCACCCGGCGGCGGCGTGCCGGGGCCGCTGCACGGCGTGAAGTCGCTGGTGGCGGGGGCTGCGGATGAAAGCGGCAATGCCACGATGGCAGTACAACCCACAACCAGCAAAAAGGCGAACAGAAAGCTAGAGTGCATTCGCGTCATTTCGTAATTCCTCCAGAATGGCCCTCTTCTTGACCACACACTGGTTCAAGGCTATACTTGGAGCCACAAGCCGCAAACAGTGAAAGTGGGGGAGGGTTATGGTACAAGCGATGCTAGAAGAGCGAGTGGACACGTTAGAAGATCTGATGGCCGACTTGCTGCGCGCATCGGCCCGGACGCAAGCGCAGGTCGAGCAGACGTCGCGCGAGATGCGCGACTTCAAAGACGAGATGCGCGACTTCAAAGACGAGATGCGCGACTTCAAAGACGAGATGCGCGAC
>JBHHXF010000316.1:0-4856 GCA_046756905.1 Anaerolineae bacterium
TGACGGCTCAATTCGGCGCGTAGGCGTGCCTCACTCCTCGAAAACTGGCCCTGCTGAGTCTATCCGACCGCAATCGTACCTCCTCTCGTCACTCGGGACCCCGCCTCGCGATACACCAACCAAACTTAACCATCTTCTTTCTGATCTCTAACCAAACAAGTGTTTGTATGTGTTATACTTTGGCAGGTCAGAAAGGAAAGGCGCTTATGCCCGCACCGCTTTCAAAACTGAAAGGTGTCAGCCCGGAGTTAGCGACCAGGTTCAAAGAACGAGGACTCACGACGACCAACCAACTGCTTGCAGTCGCCGGCACACCGGAAGGTAGGGAGATGTTGGCCGGCCAAACACAGGTGGACGTCGGCCTGATCTTGAGATTGACAAAGCGTGCCGATCTGCTTCGGATCGAGGGCATTGGCGATGTATATGTCGAACTTCTGGAGGAGGCCGGCGTGGAATCGACACGGGAGCTGGCTCACAGCCGGCCTGACCGTCTGTATGCCCAGATCATGAAGGTCAACATCACCAACCAGGTGACACAGCGCCCGCCGACCCTGATGAAGGTGCGGCGGTGGGTCGCACAGGCCGAACGGTTAGCCGAAATCGTGCAATTCTGAGAAGGAACAAGTGAGAGACCTCTCCACAATATCAATCGGACTGGGCCTACTGTTGGGATCTATGCTGTTTCCCGGACTCGCCCGTTCCGGCAGTGCCGGCCATGATGGGGCGAGCGGCGTCGTGCTGATGCTGGCCGAGGGCGATTCGTACGTATACCTGCCCCTGGTCCGCAACGGCACGTCCTCTCAGCAGCCAACCGCAACGCTCACAACAACGCCCGTTGCCACGGCGACCGCCACGGTCACTCCGAGCGCAACGCCGACTGCCACAGAGCCGGCGACGACTGTCCCCAGCACAACACCGACCACCACGCCAACTGCTACATCCGGTCCCGAGGTAACACCGACGCCGATCGTGGAGCGGTGTCAGATCGAGAACGGAAGGTTTGAGCTAGTCGTCGAGGGTGAAGCGCCTCCATGGGTACAGGAAGGAACACATGCCGGCGAGCTGGTAAGCGCTGACCTGCCGATAGGCAGTCCGCCGTCGGGAAGACGGGCCGCGTGGTTCGGGGGCGAATCTTTGAGCGAAGATCGCCTCTATCAAGCCATGGCTATCCCCGATGCAGCCACCGAGGTCACGCTATCCTATCAGGCTTACGTGCGACGCTTCTTCCAGGGTCCCACGACGCTGAACGTCGAACTCCGAGATACCAGCAAACAGGTCTTGCAGAGCATCGCGACCATCGGTGTGGGAGGACCTACCGGCCGATGGTTCGCGGAGACCCATCAAGTGGATCTTTCGAGCTTTGCCGGCCAGACAGTTTTGCTCTTCTTTGACTTTCAGACCCAACAGGCCAACGACATTTTCCTGGATGACGTGAGCTTCAACGCCTGCGTGCCGTAGCCTGCATCCCTCGAGGGGGTGGTGAAATGCAAGAATGATGATTACAGTAGGGTACTTCGGAAGCAAGATTCACACCAGGAATCCTGTTCCATTGGCTATAGGGGTTATGCCCTCAAGTAAGAGAATGTGACAAGGAGACACATGATGACAAAGAAAGTACTGATCTTGACAAGCCTGGTAGTGGTGATACTCTTGACGGGCGGGTTGAGCGTGGTCTTTGCCGCGCCGAGCGCCCAGGGCGACGGTACCCCCGAAGGGTTCGCCGTCATCGCCCAGCCAGGCAACCAGTTCCATCCTCAGGTGGCCTACAACTCCACCGAGGATGAGTACTTGATGGTTTGGAGCAACGGAGGAGACATCTTCGCACAGCGGCTTAGCAACGAGGGAGCAGCAAATCCGCCGGTCCTCACCATCACTACATCTCGTGGACGCCAGGACTGGCCGGCTGTCGCATACGATCCAGACATGGACCGCTACCTGATTGTGTGGGACGACGACCGCAATGCTGCTTTCACAGGTCACGATCTGTTCGGTCGCCTTTTTGAACACAGCGGCGCTTCTGTGGGGCCGGAGTTCCCGGTGCTGACCTTGCCGGCCAGCCAGAGGCAGCCGCGCCTGACCTTCAACCCCGATAGAGACGAGTTCCTGCTCGTCTGGAGCGACAGCCGGAATGCTATTGCGACAGGCAACGACATCTTTGGCCAGTTGCTCCGCGAGGCCGGAACGCCCAGGGGCGGCTCCTTCTCTGTTTCCACAGCGCCGGCGGACCAGACGGATCCGGCCGTTGCCTACAGTTCGCGGACGAATGACTACCTGGTCTTCTGGTCAGACAACCGAGACCCTGAGAGCAAGAACATGTTCGGACAGCGAGTGGCGCCACCCAATCGCATTGGAGCCGAGATCAGCTCAATGGTCGATAACGCGAGCAACCAGTTCGCTCCGTCGCTGTCCTTCGACACAGAACGAGGGGAGTATCTGATCGTGTGGTGCGACGATCGAGGCGGACCGGAGACTTTCATCGATCTCGTCGGACGGTTGCTCAGTCCTGGAGGGAGTCCCTCAGCCGAGAACTTCGCCTTCGTCTCCACGACTGGGGACCAGGCGTCCTCGGGCATAGCCTACGACCCCGGGGAAGGCCGGCATCTGGCCGTGTGGGGCGACAACCGCAATCTGCTCACCGAGGGCTGGGACATCTTCGGCGTCTTCTGGCCATTCAAGTAACACCTACTGAAACCGATTCTCGCGGGGCTTGATGCGTCAAGCCCCGCGAGCGATAGTATACCATACCGGATATTCACCCAGGTGTTCCCGACTGTCAGCGCGTCCCTGCTCTGACAGCACAGAGCAAGGCACGGCGGCTGCTATCAGCTTTATCGTCGCCGGCCTGCTCGGGACTCCGGGAAGAATACGGTAGGAGGGGATCCGATGCACAGAACGATCATTGCTCTTCTATGCCTACTCCTGGTACTGGTGCCGGTAGGGCTGGCGGCGAGTCCCGAGACGGACACTCAGGCGGAGGCGGGCATTTGGCTTACTTACAACACCCGAAATTCCGGGCTGGCGTCGGACGTAGTTGTCGCCGTTGCAACGCGGGGCGACGAAGTCTGGTTCGGTGCGGCTGGGGGTGGGGTAAGTGTCTTCGACGGCAGTCAGTGGAGGACTTACACGACCAGTGATGGGTTGGCTGCCGACAACGTCGCCGCACTGGCCATCGACAGCTCTTCTGGCAAGGCCTGGATTGGCACAGTGGCCGGCCTCAGCGTTCTCGACGACATGGGCACGGCTGACAAGGCCGACGACGTCTGGATGACCTATACGACCGCGGACGGACTGGCCGACAACTTCGTGCGAGCCCTCGCCATCGACGGCGCCGGCAATGTGTGGGCCGGCCACAGCGGGGCCGGCGCGAGCTTCTTCGACGGTAGTACCTGGACCATCTACAACACCGCGACAACCGCCGAAGGTCTGGCAGACAACGAAGTGCGCGACATTGCCATCGACGGCGATGGTCGCGTCTGGTTCGCCACCTTCCGTGGGGTCAGTGTGAAGGACGGCGACGGTTGGACCACGTACACCATCGACGATGGACTGGGAACCAACTTCGTCACGTCCATCGCGGTCGCTCCCGGCGGAAAGACGTGGTTCGGCCTGCTACCCGAATCCGCCGCCAGGCCCGGTGGTGTCACGATCTTCGACGGCTCCACCTGGGAGACGCTCACCACAGCCAACTCCGGATTGATCCACAACATCGTTTCTGATGTGACTGTGGACAACAAGGACATTCTGTGGTTCGGCACGGCCGGCGGCGTCAGCAGTTTCGACGGCCACAATTGGAACGACTACACCGAACCCGACCTCGGGGCCAACAGCGTCGGCGCCATTGGCGTAGCCGGCAACAACGACAAGTGGGTCGGCACCCTGGGAGGCGGCGTCAGCCAGTTCCGCGCGCCTCTGCCAGGACCGTGGACCACCTACAACACAGACCAGGGCCTTGCGTCCGACTTCACGACGTCCATCGCCATCGACACAGGGGCTGGCAATCGGGTATGTGTCGGCACGGCCGACCAGGGAATGAGCGTCTTTGAAAACGGCACGTGGACCACCGTCACCACCGCCGACGGGCTGGCCTCGAACAGTGTATGGGCGATTGCCGTGGGTGCAACCGCCGGCCAGACCTGGGTCGGCACAACCGGCGGCGCCAGCTTCTGGAACGGCGCTGAGTGGACGACGTACACGACCGCGGACGGCCTGGCAGACAACTTCGTGCAGGCTATCGCGGTGGAAAGCGACGGCGACGTCTGGCTGGGCACCAGTGGACAGGGCGCCAGCTTCTTCGACGGCAGCTCGTTTACGACCTTCAACTCGGACACGACAGGAGGCGGGTTGGCGGACAACGACATACGAGAAATCGTCATTGACAGCCAGGGCAAAGTCTGGTTTGCTTCGTTCCGGGGCGTCAGCGTCTACAATGGCAGCGATTGGACGACCTACACGGCCGCAGACGGCTTGGGCACGAACTTCGTGACGTCCATCGCCATCGACCCGTCTGACAACGTGTGGTTCGGGCTGCTGCCCCAAGATGTGGATCACCCCGGTGGGATCAGCATGTTCGATGGAGAGAACTGGACGACGTACACCACCGACGATGGCTTGGTGGACAACCGGGTGCAGACCCTGGCCGCCGGCGCGGACGGAAAGGTGTGGGCCGGCAGCACGAGCGGAGCCTCCAGCTTCAACGGCCGCAAGTGGAAGACTTACACCACAAGCACCGGCCTGGCCAACGACAGCGTGTTTGCTATCGACTTCGACAGCCATGGCGACAAGTGGTTCGCCACTTTCGGCGGCGGTGTCAGCCGGCTGCACAGAGATATCTTCTTCCTGCGCCTGCCGGTGATCAT
>JBHHXF010000317.1:0-4843 GCA_046756905.1 Anaerolineae bacterium
AGAGGGCCTGACGAAGTCCCGCAGTCCTAAGGGTCTGTAAAGAAATAAGTTCCCCTCCAGAGTCGGTTTACTCAGCTACCCTTGCGAAGGTTGCGAATCACCTTGTCACAGAGCGATCCTCGGTTGATGAGGATGCTTCCGAAATGAGACGTACGCACAAACCTTCGCAAGGGTTCGCGCCTTTACGCATTAGAGATCTATTGCCTGCAGCCTATCCATCGCCTCCTGTAGTCGTTCCTCCGAGGCACACAGCGATAGCCGCACATAACCCTCGCCGGCCTCGCCATAAGCCGTACCGGGCGTGATCCACACGCCGGCTTGGTCCAGCACGTGCATCGCAAATTCACTCGCCTGACGCCCATCCGGCGTCTGAACCCAGATGTATAGCGCAGCTTTAGGCTTGTAGGCTTCCAGCCCCACAGCCGCCAACCCATCCAGCAGAACGTCGCGCCGGCGCTGATACACAGCGTTGCGCTCGGCGATCCAGCCCTGATCCCCTGCCAGAGCCTCAGATGCTGCGATCTGAATCGGGTTGAAAATGCCCGTGTCCACGTTGCTCTTCACGCGAATCAGGCCGGCAATCACGCCGGCGTTCCCCACAGCCATGCCGACTCGCCAGCCGGCCATGTTGTAGGTCTTGCTCAGCGAGTTTAGCTCGACGGCCACGTCCTTCGCCCCTGGAACCTCCAACAGGCTCGGCGCCCGGTAGCCATCGAAAGTCACGTCGGCGTACGGATTGTCATGAGCGATTACGATGTTATGTTGACGCGCGAAGATTACCAGATCTTCGAAGAAAGACTGCGGGGCAACCGCACCGGTCGGATTGTTCGGATAGTTCAGCCAGATGACTCGGGCACGCTCGACAACATCGGCGGGGATGGCGTCCAGGTCCGGCAGGAAACCGTTCCTGGCCAACAGCGGCAACGGAAAGCTTTCAGCATCCGCCAGCACCGTGCCCATGCGATAGGTGGGGTAGCCTGGATCGGGAATCAAGGCGATGTCACCAGGTCCCACCAGAGCCATGGCCAGGTGGGCAATGCCCTCCTTCGAGCCGATGAGGGGTACAACCTCGGTATCGGGGTCCAGGTCAACGTTGAAGCGACGCTTGTACCAGCCGGCAATCGCCTCCCGGAAGGCCGGCATGCCGGTGTAGCTGGGGTAGCCGTGGTTGGTCGGATCTTCGGCGGCTTGCTTCAGCACGTCCACGATGTGGGCCGGCGTCGGCAAATCCGGGCTCCCAATCCCCAGGTTGATCACGTCAACGCCTTGCGCCTTCTTGTCCGCAATGAGCTTCGAGACGTGGGCGAAGACGTAGGGTGGAACTCGATCCATGCGTTTAGCGAGCAATGTCTAACCTCCTGTTCTCCAATGTCTCTTCAACAACCTGCCCCACACGAGTCAGGCTGTCGACGTCCAGTTTTTCACACGTATCTGCGGTGGTATGCCAATACGGATAATCAAAATCGATGATGTCGAGGGCCGGAATGCCCTGGGCGAGAAAGGGGCGATGGTCATCGATCAGGCGCGGCCCTACCTGGGGGATGAAATGCTCAGCGTAACCCAGCTCGTCCGCTACATTCCAGACCGTCTCCCGCATCCAGTCTGTCGAATAGCCTTCCCAAAGAATGCGCTGATCCTGATCGCCGATCATGTCTAGCAGAATCATAAAATCCACGTCCGATCCCAGATTTTCGGCCATATAGGTGGAACCCACGATCCAACTCCAGCCTGGCAGCCCCCCACTGCCGTTATCTTCAGCATCGAAGAAGGCCAGCCACACCTCGTGACCCGTGTCATGAACGTTAAGAGAGCGGGCCAGCTCCAGTAGAACCCCGACACCACTGGCGCCATCGTTGCCGCCGGGCACAGGGTCATCCCGCCGATTCGGATCAGGGTCGTTGTTGGCTCTGGCCCGTGTGTCGTAGTGGGCGCCCACGATGATAGGCGTACCCGCGCCTCTCCGACCGATCAGATTGCGTACCGTTACACCTTGATAGTCGAACGTCTGCTCTTCGACTAGCCAGCCCTGGGCTTCGAGTTGGTCGATGATGTAGTCGCCGGCCTGGCGCAAAGCCTCGGAACCGGGTGGCCGCGGACCGAAGTTGCACTGTGCCCATGCATGATCGTAGGCTCGTTGTCCGTCGAACGCGATTGAGCGGTAGTCATCGAGCCGGATGAACGGAACGAACACGTACAAATCATCCAGGATGGCCGAGAGTGGCGTCCCAGTTGCCCACAGGAGGCCGGCTGTGATGAGGACAAAGACGCCGATACCTATGCGAACACGGCCTGACCGCGACACCAGGTTTCGCATAGCTGTGTGGTGGGTTAGAGATTGGGGTTTTGTGGTGGTGTTGGTTGTAGTTTTATTGACTACACGAAATGCCATTGCAATTACCCGAAGTGGTCCCGGCAAAATGCCAGGCTTTCTCCAAGATTGCCACGGACCTGCCGCTCACTCTCGGCCTGCAGCGCCCCTGGGTTGAACTCCAACGTGACGACACCATCGTACGCCGCAGACGCCAGGTGCTCCAGGAGCCGATCCAGCCGTAAGTGTCCATCATCCAACAACCGGTGCTCTGCCCCGTTGAAATTCGAGAGATGCACATGCGCCACTCGCTCCCCCCACACATCGTAGGTCGCAACCGGGTCGATCCCCCACGTACCCAGGTGTGTCGTATCCAGCGTCAGGTGAGAGAACTGTTCAAGGGATTGAATATCATTCCAGTGGCATGTGTTCACGCGCTGGCCCAGGATGCGCCAGGCCGGCATGTTCTCGATGGCGATAGTCACGCCGGTGGAAGCCTGAAACTCGACCAAGTCGTTCATTAGCCAGCGCCGGTAGCCGGCGTGACTCGACCAGGGCACGGGAATGGACAACCGCCGTCCGCCGCCACTGTTTCTCTGCAAAGTGTACATGCCCAGGCGACGCGGAAGGTGGGCAACCACAATGCGCGCACCTACTCCCTCGGCCAGTTGCGTGGTTTGTTTGATTCGCGCCGGCTCGCCCCTCGGCCAACCCGGCACATACGCCACAAAAGGACTGTGCACTGCCAGGATGGGCAACTGATACTGGTTCATCAACTGACGCAGATAGTCGGCTTGCCGGGTATCCCACCGCTGGTCGACCATGAGCTCAAGGCCATCGAAACCAATATCCGACGCCAGATTGAACACGCGGTCGAGGCCGTAAGTGTACAAGGAGCCGCTTGAAAGCGCAATCATACAACTGAAGATTATACCACTATTCGCAGCTTTTACCCAATGTGATTCGTTCGTAGTAAGCCACGCAGCGAAGCGGAGTGGCGTCCATGAACCTGACGCCACTCCGCTCCGCTGCGTGGCTTACTACGAACTTTCAGGCACTCCGCTCCGCTGCGTGGCTTACTACGAACTTTCAGCATGGACAGCTTGTCGGTTTTATGTTATGATTGGTTTGCCGGATGGAATAGCCAAAATGGCTACACGAAGTGGTGTGCGGAGGGCTGATGCGTACAGTCGACATTATCGCCAAGAAGCGTGATGGAAAAGAGCTAACTCACGCGGAAATCGCCTTCTTCATCGATGGCTTCACGCGGGGCGAAATCCCAGACTACCAGGCCGCAGCGTGGCTCATGGCCGTCTTGTGGCGCGGGATGACCGATCGCGAGACCGTGGACCTGACTCTCACTATGGCCCGCTCCGGGGAGATACTGGACCTGAGCGACATCGGCCCGATGATCGTCGATAAACACTCAACCGGCGGCGTTGGAGACAAGACAACAATTGCCATCGGGCCGCTGGTGACAGCCTCCGGGCTGCCCATGGCCAAGATGAGTGGTCGCGGTCTGGAGTTCTCTGGCGGCACCCTGGACAAACTGGAGTCCATCCCCGGCTACAAGGTGCCGCTAACTCGCGAGGAGTTCCTGGAGCAGGTGCGGCGGGTAGGCCTGGCGGTGGCCGGCCAGACCGGCGACCTGGTGCCAGCCGATGGCAAGCTGTATGCTTTGCGAGATGTCACCGCCACCGTCGAGAGCATTCCCCTCATCGCCAGCTCCATCATGAGTAAAAAGATCGCCTCCGGCGCGAACGCTATCGTTCTGGATGTCAAAGTCGGTCGCGGTGCTTTCATGCACACAGAGGCCGATGCTGTGGAACTGGCCGAGAAAATGGTGGCCATCGGGCAGGGCGTTGGTCGTCAGGTGACGGCTGTCGTATCAGACATGAGTCAACCGCTGGGTCAGGCGGTGGGGAATGCCCTGGAGGTCGAAGAAGCGATTGCGACTCTGAGGGGCGAGGGGCCGGCGGATTTCACCGAACACTGCATGGTCATTGCTGCCCACCTGCTGGTTTTGGGTGGAAAAGCCCAGGACACTGAAGAGGCGCGTGTCATCCTCCGCAACCTCATCGACAGTGGCGCAGCACTGGAGCAATTTCGGCGTTGGATCGAAGCCCAGGGGGGCGACCCAGCGGTGGCCGACGATCCGAAAATCATGCCTCAGGCCAATCTGGTGCGGGATGTGCCGGCTCCAAGGTCAGGTATGGTTGCCGGCATCGACGCCATGGAGGTCGGCCTGACCGCCGTGGCGCTGGGAGCCGGGCGCGAGAAGAAGGGCGACCCCATCGACCACAGCGTCGGCATCGTTTTCGGCCCGAAGATTGGCGATAGGGTCGAGGCCGGTGAGCGCTTGCTCGCGATCCACGCGGCTGACGAAGACAGTTTTGAGTTGGCCCGCCGGCGACTGCTTGCGGCCTACACTTGGAGCGATCAGCCAGTGGAGCCACCACCCCTGTTTCATCAGGTGATAAACGGGGATCTGACGATCCCCTTGGAGCCGGAATTTCAATAGCTGACAAAGCGAAA
>JBHHXF010000318.1:0-4818 GCA_046756905.1 Anaerolineae bacterium
GGCAAAAGGCTGTACATGAAGTGATGCTCACCCCAATCGGCCTGCGGGTCGGGATCGGTCGGGCTGCGCAACAGCGTAAGGCGGATCACGTTGTCGTGGATGTCGTGCCCGTATTTGCAATCGTTTAGCAGGCTGACGCCGTAGCCGCCCTCGCTCAGATCGACCCATTTCTGAGCGCAGGTCTCGAAACGCGCCCAGTCCCAACTGGTGTTGTGATGCGTCGGGCGCTGGACGTTGCCCCACTGGACTTCATACGTTGCGTGCGGCGAGAGGACATCCACCGGGAAGGCCACTTTGAGCAGGATGTGCCGCTCTCGCCACTGAATGGTAGTGTCAAAGTCCAGTCGGGGACTGTTATGGGCCAGCGAGATAAGCTGAACGTACTCGCTGTTCAGGATGCGCCGGCGAACTTCTAGCGTGGCGCGCAGCGGCCCGCTCTCTATCACGCGCACCGAGTCTGCGGGTTCGGCCGGCCACATCTTGTCGTCGAAGAAAGCATCAATATCCCACGCATCGAAATCGAGCGGGCGGTCCTCGAAGGCCTGGAATTGGTTGGCAATCCCGCCGGCAGGCAGCACCTCACGCTTATTCAGCTTGTCGTAGATGCGAATGATGTCGCCGGCCCCATCGAACTCGACTCGCAGACGGTCATTCTCTAGCCGGGTCGGGGTTGCTGTCAGGTTGGATATTGGGTATTGGATATTGGATATTGGGGATTGGAGATTTGCGCCTGGGGCGGTATAGAGTAGCGGTGTGACGCTGAAAGGGGGCAACTCGCCGGGGTCCAAGAGTAACCCACCTTCTACAGGTTGAATGGGGACAGGTGAACCATCCGGGTGTTGCAGGGACGGGTTTTCCACAGCCGGATCGCGCCAGAAAGCCAAATCGGTGCGCTCAAACGAGGTGGGGTTGATCAACAAAATGTCACTGCTCAGGATGTCGGAAATCGCCGCCAGGGAACCATCTCGAACTCTCTCACCGATCTGGCGCACCTCGGCATACTGCGCCTGCGATTCGACGTAAACCGGTCCGATACTGCTGCCAGGAATGATGTCGTGGAACTGATTCAGGCACACCAACTCCCACGCGCGTCTCAACTCGGCACGGGGATAACTGTAGTCCGAATCGACCACAGAGGCGAAGGCGGCCAGAAACTCCGCGTCGTGCAGCAGGAATTCGCTCTTGCGATTGGCGCGCTTGTTGCGGCTCTGGGTGGTGTATGTTCCGCGATGATTCTCAAGATACAGCTCGCCGTTCCAGGCCGGCAGGCGGTCTCCGACCTCAGTCTCCAGTTTTCGGAAGAATTCTCCCACCGTGCCACAGGCGATACGCGGCGTGGCAGGAAACTCTCCCATCTCGCGAATGTTCTCCAACATCTCTCGAGTCGGGCCACCTCCGCCGTCGCCGTGGCCGAACGCCATGAGGAGCGGCGGTATCACGCCGGGGCCGCCCCAGTCCTTCTGCTGAAAGCTGTTCCAGGTTTCGAGCACCTGCTCGGCAGAAGCCTCCGCATTGTAGGTGCTGACGTGAAAACTTTCCGGCGAAGGGGTCGTGCTGAAATGGGTCAAGACGCGGGTTCCGTCCAGACCCTGCCACCAGAAGGTGTCGTACGGCAGGCGGTTGTACTGATTCCAACCCAGTTTGATGGTGAAAAAGTAGTTCAGGCCGGCCTCTTTTATGAGCTGGGGAAGATTCCAGGCATAGCCGAACACATCGGGCAGCCACAGAACCGGAGCCTCAGCGCCGGCGCCGAAGTGATCTCGGAAGAAAGCCCGCCCAAGAAGAAACTGCCGCGCCAGAGACTCGCCACCGCTGATGTTGCAGTCGGCCTCCACCCACATGCCACCCAGCGGCTCCCAACGGCCTTCACGCACCCGCTGCTTGATGATCTCGAACAGCTCGGAATAGTCTTGCCGCACAAAGTCATACAACTGGGGTTGACTCTGGCTGAAGCGGAATTCGGGGAACTGTTCCATCAATCGTGTGACGTTGTAAAAGGTTCTCCCAGCCTTTCGTCTGGTTTGCCCCAGCGTCCACAGCCAGGCTACGTCAATGTGAGCGTGCCCGACGGCGGTGATGTTCACATCCATGGGTGCGCCGGCCTGGTCAATCCCCTCCCTCAAAACTTCATGGGCAGTGGGCACGCTATTGTAGAACCGCTCGCCAAAGGGCTCCCGAGTATCCAGAACCTTGAACGCCTCATCCAGCGCAGAGTACAGGTGCGCCCGCGCCGGCTCATTTTCGCTCAGATGATCCGCAACGCCCAGTGCGACCCGAGCCAGAGCAACAAAGTCGCGTGTGGGCTGGTCGATTTGCACCAGGGCGCACTCACGCATCAGCAGCCTGGCATGCCTGTCATTGCGCAAACTGCCGGCCCACCCGTGCAGCGCCAGTAGATGGGGAACGCCGCCGAGAAACCGTGTCGGCAGCACGATCTCCTGATGATGTCGATCACAGGCCGCGTAGGGCGCGCCATCAATGTATGCCAGAGCTTCGGGGTGGCTGAAATCGCCGGCCTCTCCAATCGGGAGGTGCAGGGCAACAGGGGCGTCAACGTTCCAATCGGACGGGAGCTGGAACTCGGTACGTAGGACGAAATCCGCGTCAGACTCGCACCAATAGGTCCCCCAGGGGATCAATTGCCAGTCAGCGTCGGCCACGTCCAGTGAGACCGGCGGGTCAGCCAGCGGGCTTTCCAGCTTCAGATACCGGAAGCGCGGCAGTGGTGCGCGCCGGCGGTAGACCAGCGGCTCGATCAGGCGCAGACGTTGGCTGGTTTTCGAGGAGGTGAAACGAATGTCGTGATACACGCTATGCAACCAGAGAAGACAGGCCTCGCGATGATAGGAGCGGGTTCAGCCGCCGGCCTGGCTCCGCTACCCCTTCACACCGCCGGCGGCGAGCCCCTCTTCCAGGAAGCGTTCCAGGGCCAGAAAGAGAATGACCACCGGCAGCGTCATGATGGTGGAAGCGGCCATGACGACATGGGGGCGCGGGCTGGGATCATTGAAAATCGTGTTGATCTGGATCGGCATGGTGAACATATCGCGGGAGTTCAGGAACACGAGGGCGTACAGAAACTCGTTCCAGGCGATCATAAAGGTGTAGATGGCAACCGAGACCAGGGCGGGAATCGCCAGGGGCAGGGTTATCCGCCAGATCACGCCCAGGCGACTGCACCCGTCAATCAGGCCGGCTTGCTCGATCTCGGACGGAATCGTGCGGAAGTAGTTGGCCAGCATGTAGAGTGCAACCGGCAGCGTCTGTGCCAGGTAGGTAAAAATCAGCACCGGTAGATTGTCCTGAACATCGAACCCTATCCGCGCGCCGATCCGAGCCACCATTGCAAACAGAGGGATGATTAGCAATATGCCGGGAAACAGGTAAATGAGCAAAATACTATTCAGCAGGAAATCCTTGCCTCGAAAGCGCAGTCTGGCTATGGCGTAGGCTCCCAAAGTTGACAGGATTACTGCAATGATGGCGGTAGGGATAGCAACCTTCATGCTGTTAAAGACGTTGCCGCCGAAATTCCAGTAGTCGAACAACTCCTGGTAGGCATCCAGTCGCATGGCAGCAGGGATGTAGACCGGTTCGCGGCCGCCGATTTCGGCGTATGTCTTGAATGATGAACTGACCATCCAATAGAAGGGAAACAGGATGCTGGTCAGAAAGAATGTTAAAGTTGACGCGAAGATAAAGCGTGGCCAGGTGATCCATCGCGCCAGATGGTCGATCAGGCTTAGATTGTCGTTTTTTCCAGAACGGGCGATGCGAACCTCAGTCATGCCGGCCTCCGCCTACTCTTCCTCGACATTTCTCATCACGATGAGGACGTAGAGGGCGAGGAATACCACCAGGATAGCCAATAGGATCATGGCGTTGGCCGCCCCTTTACCAAAGTTAAAGGACTTAAAGCTGAATTGGTATGTCAGCACCGGCAGCACGTTCGTACCAAAGCCGCCGCCCGTCAGTAGAAAAATATCGTCAAACTTGTTGAAGGTCCATATCAGCCGCAGCAGGAAAACGGCGCCCAGCACGTAGCGTAGTTCGGGCAGTGTCACGTGCCGGAACTTGTCCCAGGTGTTGGCCCCGTCTACGTCAGCCGCTTCGTATAAGGTCCTGTCTACTGCCTGTAGCCGAGCCAGGATCATCAACATGGCGAAGGGGAAGTAACGCCATGCTTCGAACACGATGATCAGCAGCAGCGCCAACCCACGCGTTGCCAGGTACGCCTTGGGCAGATCGATGGCGCCAAGTCCCATCAGAACGTCATTCAGTACGCCGGACGGACGCGGGTCAAGTATCCAGCGCCAGACGAAGGCAATGCTGACTATCGGTGCGACGTAAGGAAAGAGGAAAATAGCGCGTGACAAGCCCCGTCCGCGGAACGGCCGGTTTAGCAACAAGGCAGCGATCAGGCCAATGCTCAGGGTCAATGCAGTCGCACTGAACGAGTACACGATGCTGGTGACGGCTGCTCCCCAATTCTGCCGGCCTTGAAACTTAAAGGCAAAGTCGTCGAAAACCCGGCGGTAGTTCTCCAGGCCCACGAATGGGGCATGAAAAACGTCATTCAAGTTGCTGAGTCCGACATCGTGAAAGCTGATCCAGATGCTGAAGATAGCTGGGAAAATAACCAACCCGAAAACTATGATCGCTGTGGGAAGGATCAGCATCCAGGCCAGGCGAGCCTCGCGCGCCTCGAGCGAGTTCCACCGCGAGCGCGGTCTCGACCGCGCGATCTCTGTTGAAACGGTCACGTTGCCTCCTTGTCGTAGTAGCGACTTCAGTCGTTCACACCACCGGAACGACTGA
>JBHHXF010000319.1:0-4814 GCA_046756905.1 Anaerolineae bacterium
CATTTTGCTTTGATGGATGGGACCGCCCGTTTGCGATGGCCGCTCAGGCCAGGGTGCTAAGCACGGCGCGCTTCGTCAGGCCGATGGCCAGGTCTACCTTATAGGCGTTCAGGCTCAACGGCCGGGCCTCGTTGCGGATGAGGGCCGAGGCGTTATCGATGGCGGCCTCGACATTCTTGCCGGCCAGCGCCTCTTCGACCACCGTGGCCCGCCAGGGCACCGGGGCCACACCCCCCAACACGATCCGCCCCTCTTGCCAGGTTCCGTTCTCGATGTTGGCTACCACCGCCACGCTGACAACCGCAAAGTCGTACACCTGCCGGTCCTTGAGTTTAATCCAGGCCGTCCGGGTGTTGGCCGCCAGCGATGGGACCTTGACGTCCACCATTAACTCGTTGGGCTGCAGGACGTTCTCGCGGAGCACGTCCTCGCGGGGGCCGATGAAATAGTCGTCGAAAGCCACTTCCCGCCGGCCCGAGGGCCCGGCAATCGTGGCCGAGGCGTTCAGCGCCAGCAGCGCCGTGGCCGTGTCGGACGGGTGCACGATGTAGCACAGCTCCCCGCCGATGATGGCGTGCGGTTTGTTGTTGCCGGTAACGGCAAAGCAGAAGTCGCCGCCGTTCTTGTAACAGGGAAAGTTCTCGCCGCGGAAGTACCAGCAGCGGGGTCGCTGGTTGATATTTCCCCCCAGCGTACCGTAGTTGCGGATGAGCGGCGAGGCTACGCTCAAGGCGGATTCCTGTAGAAGCGGCCAACTGCTCTTGATCTCATCCGACTCCACAATGTCGGTCAGGGTTGTCATCGCGCCGATCGTCGCTCCGCCGTTGGCAATAGTGATGCCCGTCATTTCCGAGACGGTGGCAAGGTCGATCAGCACATCAGGCAGCGGCATCTGCGGGCCTTGCACCCAGTCCTTCATCATACCCGTCACCAGGTCGCTGCCGCCGGCCACCACCTTCGCCGTCGAGCCGAACCGGTCAAGGAGTTGGACTGCCTGGTCAACGCTTGTAGCGTCATACAGCTCAAAGGATTTCATTGCTTACCTCCTTCATCTCCTAGGCCACAGCCTTCAGGGCGGCCAGGACCTTGTCACGGGTGATGGGCAGGTCGTAGACGCGGACGCCGACCGCATTGTACAGGGCGTTGCCGATAACCGGCGCTCCCAGGGCGATGGCCGGCTCGCCGATGCCGTGCGCGCCGTAGACGCCGTACTCGCGGGCGTGCTCCACCAGGATGACATCGATCGTCCTTGGCACGTCCTTGATGCTCAGGGCCTTGTATTCGAGGATGTTGTCACCGATCGGGATGCCGGTGGCCTCGTCCACGAGCAGCTCCTCGGTCAACGCGGCGCCGAGAGACATGATCACCCCGCCTTCGATCTGCTGCTCCAGAGCGAAGGGGTTTAACGCCTTGCCGATGTCGTGGGCGGCCACGTAGCGCAAAACCTTAATCGAACCGGTGACCGTGTCCACCTCGATCTCGGCGGCTTGCGTGGCGTAGGCGGCCCGCTGCCAGGTCGGGTCCTGGACGTGGTTGCCCCGCCCGATGAGCGGCGACCGCCCGCCATTAGTGAAGCTGACGACCTCGCCCACTCTTAAGCTTGTGTCCGGGTCGTCCTTGAAAAAGACCAGGCCGTCCTTGATTTCCAGCTCGTCGGGGCTGACTTCGATCTCGCGCGCCGGGTCCTCGTTGGCGGCGTTGTCGATGAAGAGCCTGGCCCCCGCTTCGAGGAGTTGTCGCTTGGCGTCCATCGCGGCCTGGTAGATGCCCCAGCCGGCGGTGTTGGTCTGCCGGCTGCCGTTGGTGCCCCCCGTATCCGAGGTGAAGTCCGTGTCCACGTGAGGCGTGATCGAGACCACCTTGTAGGGGACGCCGACCGTCTCGGCGGCGATCATAGCCATCAGCGTCCGCTCGCCGGGGCCGATGTCGGTGCTGGCCGAGATGACGTTCATCGAGCCGTCGCCGCTGAGGACGACCATACCGCTGCCGCCGGCGGTACCTGAGCCGTGGGTGCAGGTGTGGCAGGCAATACCGATGCCGTGATACACGCCGGGCCGGACTTCTTTGGCCTTGGGCGGGTGCCAGTTCGCCTGCCAGTCGATCTTCTCCGCCACCTTTTCCAGGGTGGTGACGATGCCGGGATTGCTGAAGGGACGCCCGTTGAAGGGATTGCCTTCCAGGTTGAAGTTCTTGAGGCGGAACTCCACCGGGTCCATGCCGATGGCATCGGCGGCTTCGTCCATCGTCGTCTCCAGGGCCCAGGTGCAGGCGGGGTGGGAGACGCAACGATAATACCCGGACAGATAGGTATTGCTGTAGACGTCCATCGCCGTTACCCCGATATTGGGGGCGGCATACAGGTTTTGATAGCCGAACCAGGAACCGGGGGCCGAACTGAACCGTTGCGCGCCAACGTTGGCGATAACGTCGGCGGTGATGGCCGTCAGTTCCCCGTTTCGCTTCACGCCTACCTTGACCGTCTGCCGGAACTGCGGGCGATGGGTGCGGGTCACAAAGTCCTCGCTGCGGGTGGCCACGCGCTTCACGGGCCGGCCCGTTCGCCGGGCCAGGATGGCCGCGTGGGCCTCATCGAGATCGCCCCGCGACCGGAAGCCATAGCCGGAGCCCATGTAGCCGGTCTGAATCATGTGCACCTTGCTTCGCGGCAGGCCCAGCCAGCGGGCCATACCGTCCCGGGTGCCGTGCGCGTGCTGGCTGGTGTAGTACATATGGAGCCGGTCATGCTCCCACCAGACAATGGCTGCGCTCACCTCCAACGGCATATGCTGCTCGAAGGTCCGGGTCGTGGTCGTTTCCAGCACGACGTCGGCCTCGGCCAGGCCGGCCTCCGGGTCGCCGACGGCTGCCTCGCGGGTGCCGAGGATCGTGCCGTCGAACTCGTTGTCCCACTGCTTGGGTGTGCCGGGCTGGATGGCGTCATCGATGGTGATGACGTGCGGCAGAATCTCGTACTCCACTTCGATCAGACGGATGGCCTCGTCAGCGATGTGCTCTTTCTCGGCCACCAGGGCCGCGATGGGCGCGCCCACCTGTAGCACCTCTTCGTTGAAAAGGTAGCGGGCCGGAGGCCCGGCGCTAACCCGGGCGTTCTCTTCCTCAGACAGGTTGAAACGGTGGATGACATCGACAACGCCGGGCACGGCTTCGGCTTTGCTGGTGTCGATGCTCTTGACGATGGCGTGGGGGTGGGGGCTGCGCAACGTCTTCTGGTAGAGCATATCCGGCATCGTCATATTCTCGACGTATCTGCCCTGGCTGGTGACCACCCCCAGCCCCTGGATGCGCGGCAGGCGCTGGCCCAGGACCGAGAAGTCTTCCACCGCCAGCGAGGGGTTCGCGGGCAGGTTGCCGTTTGCCTTGAATCCAAAGCGGGCCAACTGGGCCTGGTTGGCCTCAACGAAGTCTGCCGCCAGCTCGGGGTACTCTCCCAGCAGCTCGTCGAACTCCGGGGAGCGGACCAGCGCTTCCCATTGTTCGCCGGTCAGCTTCGCAGTGTAAGTCCGATCATGCACGGCTCTAAACACATCAACGTGTATGTCGCTCATTATCTTTTGTCCTCCTTGCTGTCACTCACTGCGCTACGCCTAAGCCCGCATTTCTTCGGCCGCCTTGAAGACGGAATCGAAGATCTTGGGGTATTCGGAGCAGCGGCAGATATTGCCGGCCAGCGCTTCGCGGACGTCTTCCTCCGTGGGGTTCAGGTTCCGTGAAAGAAGATCGTAGGTGGCCATAATGAAGCCCCGGGTGCAAATGCCACATTGGAAGCCACCCTCCTCCCAGTATGCCCTCTGGATAGGATGCAAATTCTCCATCGTCAGGGAGCCGGTACCTTCCGTCAAGCCGTTGACGGTCAGGATTTCCTGGCCGCGCCCCAGCCGGGCCGAGAGGATCGTGCAGCCGTTGACGGCCCGTCCGTCCACCAGAACCGCGCAAGCGCCGCATTGCGCCCGGTCGCACCCCAGGTTGGTGGAGTCTCCCAGGCCCAGTTTGTAGGTCATCGTTTCCCACAGGCTCTCGCGCACATCTACGACCACCTCGTGGGTATGGCCGTCGATGTTCAGGCTCACGGCGCGCATCGTGGCGGGAAGCTCCGGCTGAACGGCTTCGACGACCGCTTCTTCCCCCGCATCGGTTACGGTTTCGACCTCCTGAACAGCCTCGCCCGTGTCCGAGGGCCTGAGCAGGACGTAAGCGCCGGCCACCGCGCCTGAGGCGACGACGCCCGCCCCGCTTCCGATCAGGAAGTCACGCCGCGATATCTTGAGCGGCTCCTCTCCTGGTTGCCCGTTGGATGCCTGTTCTTCATCCATTGCAACTTTTTCTTCGTCTGCCATAGGTGATACCTCCTGTTATGCAGAAACACTAAAACTTTCAACCTGTTACTTGGCCCAATAAGCCTCACCTCCTTTAGTATCTATCCGAAAACTAGCAGACCGGGCTCCCACGCCCGGTACTTCGGCGGCGTGGGAGCCGCCTCTGCAGAATTTACGGATAGGTTCTTAATCTCTGTTGCGGCCGGTTGGCTGAGGAACTCTTCCTAACCCTCCTCGACCTGTCGCTGCCTCACCCCAGTCGCCGACGACCGCGGTCTGGAAATATCACCACGATCGCCGGCGCTCCCCTCGGGCCCAAGGTCAGGCAGGGTCGCCGCAATCTCACGCTTACACTGATTTAGTTTCCGCCGCAATTCGGAGAGTTCGTCCGCGTGGAGTTTCTGATAGGCATCAAGCTGAAGCTCAACTCTCAGCAAACGCCGGGCAAGGTCCTCGACATGAACCATTCAGGTTCTCGCT
>JBHHXF010000320.1:0-4766 GCA_046756905.1 Anaerolineae bacterium
GTAGCCGTGGACGGAGTGATAGGTGCTGAGGGCGAGCAGGCGGCCGTCGGGAGCGACACTGCCGGCGATGAGCCCGTTGCCAAAATCGAGGGGCTTGTAAGGTTGCCCCGGATCCAGTCGGGGAGTGTCTGAGTTGACATCCACAGGTCTAGGGGTTGCGAAAATGGTAGAGTTCAGGCCGGAACCCGCGCAGGACAGGCTCCTGGAGACGTTGATCGCGAATCAGCCCCAGGTCGAGTTCAGCCAACACGGCGGCGGGTTGATCGGCGGGCGCCAGGACCAGGACCTCTCCTTTGGGATCGGCCACCTGGCTGCGTCCACAGTAAGTGACATCGCCTTCGGTTCCGGCGTGGTTGACGGCCACAACGAAGAGTTGATTGTCTTGAGCGCGAGCGCGGGTGCGCAGATCCTGCAGGTGAGCGTAGCCGACAGGCACAGCGGAAGGGTTGAAGATGACCTGAGCACCGCCCAAAGCTAACGTGCTGAAGATGGGGGGGAAGGCGGCTTCGAAACAGATGGCTATCCCCACGCGCAAGCTGTCCAGTTCGAAGACCGGCAGGGTATCGCCGGGGCGAAAGAAACGGTGCTCGGCCGGGTAAAGGTGGGACTTGCGGCAGCGGCCACTGACCTGCCCCCGCCGATCGATGAGCACGACGCTGTCATAAAGCAGACCGGTGACCAGAGGGTCACGCTCGGCCAAGCCGGCGATGACGGCTACGTCCAACCGCCCGGCCAGCTCCTGGAGGCGGGTCACGGTGAGGCCGGCCGGGTCATCGGGGCCGGCCGGCACAGGTTCAGCCAGATCAAAGAGATCGTCACCGAGGGCATCCAGATTGTAGCCGGTGGCGAAGAGCTCGGGCAGGCAGGCTATATCGGCCTGGCCGGCCACTTCCATGAGCAGGGCTTCAGCCCGCTCCAAGTTGGCGGCCGGATCGCTGAGAGCGCAGTTCATCTGAATGAGGGCGATTCTAATACGGTCTTTGTTGTCACCCACGAAAGCCTCCTAATGGACGCTGACCGCCGCTTTCTGTGCAAGGGGGCGGAGGTGCTCGTTGTGCAGAGATGCGAAGGTGCGGAGGTGCAGAGGATAATTCTTCCTCTGTCCCCTCTGCACCTCTGCTCCCCCGCTCCTCTGCTCCTCCGCTCCCTTGCTCCCCTGCTCAGGATCAGGGTAGCGTCACATGACTGCAGATGTCGCCGTTGCCGTTGGCATCGGTGTCTTGCTGCCAGGGAGTGACGGCCGAAATGAGCCGGTCCTCGTCTGCGTGCTCGCAGCTTCCGTCGGTATCATCGCGGAGCTCGACGGTTGTGCCGGCCGGCCAACCCAGCACGTCCACCAGCACCGTCTGCTGGGCGTCTTGAGCAGCAGCTTTCGGGTCGGCGTTTTCAAACATGACCTGCTGCACCATCTCCGTAATGGCGGAGCCAACCTGGGGCCAGGTGGGGAAGCTAGGCCGGCCGTAGGCATTAGGGGCCAGGCTCTGCAGCTCCGACCAGCGGTCCACCCCGCCCGCGTCCCAGTAACTCTTGAACTTACCCTCCAGGTTGACGGCGAACGACTCCTCGGTGGGCAGGTAGCCGAATTGGGTCTGCATCGCTCCCAGGTTGCTCACGTCCAGCATGGCCATGAGGAACTCCCAGGCCACATCCGGCTGTTCTGAAGTGGCCGGGATGGCCAGGGTCCAGCCGCCAGCCATGGTGGCCGTGGTGGCGCCGGGTGAGGGCACCGGGAAGGCACCGATGAGACCGAGGTTGCTCATGTCCGCATCGGAGTCTTTCACCCGGCCGTAGACCCAGGTACCGCCCAGCCAGGTGGCGTACCGGCGGTCGGCGAAGGCCGGGCCAAACTGGTGCTCGGTGAAGGGATCGATGCCGGCATCCACCTGATCTCGGGTGAACTGCAGGGCCGTGACCCAGGCGTCAGAATCGAAGGTCGGAATCCAGGCCTCGGCGGCGCCCTGTTGGTCAGCCGCGTCGATGTTGACGTCGACTCCAATGTCGCCGCCATTCATCCAGGCGTAGGGTAAGGTCCAGTCGGCGATCCACGGCTGTCCGATCAGCAGGCACCCCTCGATCCCCTGATCGCTCAGGGCATCGTCGAGCTTCTGGCAGCTCTCGATGTAGCCGTCCCAAGTGAGCATGTCGGTGGCCGGGTCGACGCCGGCTTCATCTGCCAGGTCCTTCCAATACCACAGGACGCGGGCATCGGTCCACGCCCAGATGGCATGCCAGCCTCCCTGGTACATGGTGGCTGCTCGGTGGGCTGGTAGCCAGTCACTCAACCCGTCGAGGTCGCGGTTGATGCGATCCGTCAGGTCAAGGGTGACGCCGGCGGCAGCGAACTCGCCCACCTCGGGCTGGTCCAGGGAAACGAGGTCCAGCGGCGTGCCGGCAGTGGCAGCAGCGCGGAGTTGGGTCAGGCGGTCGCCAAAGGGCAAGACCTGAGCATCAACCTCGATGTCGATGTTGGGATTGTCAGCTTCGAACTTCTTTTCGGCTTCGCCCAGCAAGAAGTTCCAGCGCTCTTCGGGCGCGACCAGGATCATCGACAGCGTGATTTTCTCCTTGGCTGGCTTCGCCTCTGCTGGGGGAGCCTCTGTCGCCTCAGGCTTTGGCGCTGGCGTTGGGGTAGCGCAGGCCGCCAAAGCGAGTAAGAGGGCAACCAGGATAATGGGGAGACACTTGTACCACTTCTTCATTGTGTTCACTCCTCCTTTGAAAGGTGTCATCGCTCTTGAAGCTTCTCCAGAGTTCGAAAAACGGGCAAGTTGTTCAATTGTCTTTTCTTTCTGCTCACCTCCTGTTTTGAGAGTTACTTGACCCCCCCTACGGTCAGGCCTTCGATAAATTGGCGTTGGAAGAACACAAACAACATGACCACCGGCAGCATACCAATCACCACGCCGGCAGTCAGGGGTCCCCAGTCGGTGCGCTCCAGTCCCAGGAAAGTGTACATAGCCGCCTGCCAGGTTCGCATGCTGGAGGTGGAGGTGAAGGTGGCGGCAAAGATGAAATCGTTCCAACTGAAGCGGAAGGCGAAGATGCTGGCCACTGCTACTCCCGGCCAGGTCAAAGGCAGCGTCACCCGCCAGAAGGCCGTCCAGCGGGTGGCCCCGTCTACCATGGCGGCCTCTTCCAAATCCTGGGGGATGGTGTCGAAAAAGTTCTTGAGCAACCATACATTCAGCGGTAGAATCAATGCCTGATAAGGGATGATCAGTCCTTGATAGGTGTTTAGCCACCCGAGCTCCTGCAGCATGGAATAGAGGGGGATGATGTTGACGGAGACCGGGATCATGAAGATGCCCAGGACAACGCCCATGAGGATGCGTTTGCCGGAGAACTCGAATCGGGAGAAGGCATAGCCGGCCAGGGCACTGATCAACACCGAGAGAACCGTGCTCCCGCCGCCGACAATCAAGCTGTTCGTCAGCGCCCGTAGCAGCTTCGGGTCGCCGAGAAGCCGAGCATAGTGCTTAAAGGTGATGACATTCGGGAGTAGGCGGGGCAGGCCGGCCGGGTGGAGCGAGGCCGACAGGACGACCAGAAACGGTACCAGCACGATGGCCGCGTAACCGCCCAGGAAAAGATAAAGCAAAAGCATCCGACCCAGCCTGGCTTGTCGAAAGGTCAACAGGCGGGCCCGAGTCGGCGCGGCTTCCATGCGCGTCGAGGGTGTCGAAGTTTCCATCAGGGCTCTTCCCTTAGCCCCCGCACGTAAACGGCGGCGGCGACCAGATTAAACGCGAAGAGCATCACACCAATAGACGAGCCAATGGAGAAATTTCCGAACTCAAAGGCATAGCGGTACATGTATAGCGAGGTTGTCGTCGTCGCGTACACCGGCCCCCCTTTGGTCATGGCCAGCGGCAACGCGAACAGGTTGGTGGTCCACATGGTGATCAGGATCAGATTCAGCGCGGCGAAAGGCGCGATGAGGGGCCATGTGATGTGCCGGAACTGCTGCCAGCGGTTGGCCCCGTCTACGGCTGCGGCTTCGTTCACCTCCGGGTTGATCGTCGTCAGCGCCGAACCCAACATCAGCATGGTGAAAGGTGTGCCGAACCAGACATTGGTCAATACCAGCGCCCAGATAGCGAAGTCGGTGGTGCTCAACCACTTAACGGCCGGCAACCCGACGGCAGTGATGAAGTTGTTGATGGCTCCCGTCGGCTGATAGAGGTACAGCCAGATGTAGGCCACGACCAATTCAGAGAGAATCCAGGGAAAAGCGATGAGGACGCGAAACAGGCCCCGGCCCTTGATCCGATTGTTCAAGGCCAGCGCCAACGCCAGGCCCAGCAGGAACTGGCCCATGATGCTCCCACCGACGAATTGCAGGCTCACAACCAGAGACTTGTAGAATTTGAAGGGGAAGATGCTATCTTTGAGCAGTACTCGGTAGTTTGCGAGGCCGGCGAAGGGCCATTCCTGGTTAAAGGTTGTGAACTTGACGTCGTGAACTGAGATGTAGCCGTTCCACAGGATGGGGTAGACAAACAGGAGCAGCAACGTCACTAACGCTGGAAGAATGAGAAGGTATGGTGTGACTGCGGCTTTCGTTCTCATGATTCAATGACCCATCAGAGGGCGCTCAGGGAAGTGGAAGTCTTCCGTTTTTTGCCGCTGGCGTTACCTAGATCATAATATAATATTATAATGATAAATGCAGCCCTATCATACCATGAATCGTCGGGTTTGTCAAGACCGACTTTTGCTACAGGGCTTGCGCAGCGAATCAATGTCACAAAACCCTACAGACTGTG
>JBHHXF010000321.1:0-4764 GCA_046756905.1 Anaerolineae bacterium
CGGTCCTCAAGGTCAAACACGACCTTGATGGACTCACGAGATTTGTCGGTGGCGGTCTCGATGGCGTCGCGGTAGTCCGCCAGGGGGAAGCGATGGGTTATCAACCCCTCGGCGGTGAGCTTGCCTTCGGCGAACCAGCGCGCGGTCAACTCAAAGGTGGATACGTGCTCGCCCTTCCAGCGTTCAGCGCCATTGGACATGCTCCCCAGGAGGTCCACCTCGTAGTACCACACCGGCGTCAGGTCCAGGCGCAGCCGGTTCAGATCGACTCCCACGACGACGACGGCGCCGCCGGCCCGCGTCCAGCGCAGCGCATCCTCCACGGTTCGGGCGCTGCCGACGCAATCGTAGACCACATCAAAGCCGCCGACCAGTATCTGGTTGCCCAACATCCCTCTATAGCGCCGGGCGCCGGTCAGCCGGGCGATCATGCCGTATGCGTCGAACTTACCGGTCAGGACGTGATCGGCGCCCAGCCGGCGGGCGGCCACGGCCTGGTGCGGATGACGGGCGATGGCGGTGATCTCGGCCTCGGGGGCGGCAGCGCGGGCAGCTTGCAGCGTCAGCAGGCCGATGATGCCGCAGCCGATCACCAGCGCACGCTGACCGGTCTCCAGTGGCCGGCGTAGTGCGGCGCGGACGCCTACTGCCGCCGGCTCCAACAGCACCCCCTCCTCGTCGCTCAGCGTCTCCGGCACGCGGAACAGTTGCGCCTCGTGGGCCAGGAACCCCTCGCCCCACCCCCCGCCGGCGGGTTCGCTGTGGCACTCTGGCGCGTTCTCGCACAGATAGACGTTCCCCTCAGCGCAGTAGCGGCAGGGTGGATCAATGCCCTCGCTCAAGCAGCAGCCGATGTTGTACTGCAGCGCAACGCGGTCCCCCACGGCCAGCTTCGTGACCTCAGGACCAATTTCGGCCACACGTCCCACAATCTCGTGGCCGAGGTAGATTCGATCGGTGCTGGGCAGCGCCGCCGGCGCGATCCGCAGGTCCACGTCGGCGTACACCAGGTGCAGGTCGCTGCCGCAGATGCCGGCCAGTCGGTTTTCGACCCGCACCCACTGCGGGCCAGGCAGCCGGCCGTCGGTCCGGCCCAGTTTCAGGGGGGATAGCCGGCTGAAGTAGATGTCGCTGCGAACCGGCGCCAGGACTTTGGTGAGGGCAATGCGCGGAATGTTTTTCTCGACATAAATCGTCTGCATCAGGTTGCTACTCCCTGTACGACTTGGAGCCTACCCCAGGAGGGACGTAGTGGCGACTTTAGTCGCTTCGGGAACGACTGAAGTCGTTACTACGGTCCGCGTGGGAGGTGCTTTTGAGCGATGCCCGATTATAATGCAAACTGCTTATGGTGCAAGTGCCGGCGTGGGGGTGGGGAACGCCGGCAGGGCTGCTGTCGGCGCAGCGGTAGCCACAGCGGACGGCGGCGTGGGTGTTGGGAGGGCTGGCAGGTTTGCTGTGGGCAAAGCCGTGGCCACAGCCGGCGGCGTCGATGTAGGCTCCGGTTGCTGGGTGGGCGTCGGCCGCGTATCGCGCCGGGTCGGTGTGGGAGTGAGGTCTCGCTCGCGCGTCGGGGTGGGCGTCGGCTCGTGTCCTCGGGTGGCCGTGGGCGTTGGCCGGCGTCGGGTCGGGGTGGGTGTCGGCCGTGGCTTGCGGCGGGTGGCGGTAGGCGTAGGTGATGGCCGGTGGGGACGTGGCGTCGCCAGAGCCGTCGCTGCTGGTCGTGGTGTCCTCGTGGCCGTCCTGGTTGGTCTGCGTACGTCTGTTAGAGATGGGGTCCGTGTCCAGGTGTGATCCGAGAGACGCGGCGTGCTGGTTGCAGTCGGTCGCACATCCAGAGTCGCGGCCACCGACCCGGTATCGGCGGGAGTTATTGCCGACGCCGGCGTCTGGGCTGGAGTTCGTCGCGTAGGTGCATGGGTGGGGGTGGCGTCTGTCGGATGCACTCGCCGGGTTGGCGTAGGCGTTGGTCGGGACGGGGACCGGCGGGTTGTGACGGCTGCCGGCCCTGCGTGTTGAGTTGCTTTGTCGGTTGGCCGTTGCGCGGTGGTGGTGGGCGTGGAGGTTGGCGTCGACGTGGGCCATGGGACAGCGGTGGGTGCCAATGTGTCGGGGTTGGTCTGTGCATTTCGGGCCACGTCAGCCAGCCGGCGGTACTGGTCGGCGGTGCTGTCGAGCAGCGGTTGCTGCGCCGGCGTCATCCGGTCCCGCGCCAGCTCGAGGGCGTCGGCCTGGGCTGCGGCGAAGGCGGCATACGTTTCCAACGCCTCGCTCCGCAACTCCGCCGGCACGTGGCTCAGTTCCTGCAGCGCTGCCTCGGCCTCGTTCAGGCTCGACACGAGCAGCTCGCCTCCGACCGGCGCCTCTTGCGCCAGCAAGGCGTTCAGTTCCTGGTTGCGTCGCTGGGCGCGTTCCATGTGCAGTCGGGCGCGCGGCTCCGGAGCGCGCGTCAGGGTCAGCCGCACTTCCTCGGCTGCAATCTTGACGGGGTAGAGCGGGCTGCCGGGCAGGCTGTTGGCTGAAGCGACGACGGCGGTCGTGCTGGCGGCCAGGAATAGCACCAGCAGCGCAGCCACTGTCACCGCCCAGCGGCGGGCCGGCCACAGCCAGGCCAAGGGGCGCTGGCGTGTCCGACGCTTTTCGGCTCGCCGGGCGGCCTCGGAGAGGAAGCGCTGGCGGCCCCGGGCCATGCCGGCGCGGGAGGCCGGCTCGGTGTAGGTGTAGGCATGGAGGCTCAGCGACACAGTCTCCAGGAGCGGCCGCAGCGCCTCGGTCTGCTGAGGGTATTGATTCAGCACGGCCTCGATGGGCTGGCCGGCCTCCAGACGGGAGAAGGCGTCGTCCACGATCCGATCAAAGTCAATCATGGGTTGCCTCCTCCAAAACGCTACGCAGTTCGGCGACGGCCCGGTGCTGCAAGGCTCGCACGGCGCCTTCCGTCGTGCCCAACACCTGGGCGACTTCGCCGGCGGTCATGCCTTCGCCAAAGCGAAGAACGATGACCTGGTGTTGCTTCTCGGTCAAACGGCTGAGGGCGGTGCGGAGCCCTGCTTGAGCGAGCCTGGCCTCGATGCGGGGCCTGGGATCTCCGGACACCACCCCCAGCCGTTCGTCGAGCAGCAGGGGTTGTTCGCTGGGCTGAGCGCGATAGTGATCCACCACGATGTTGTGAGCCACACGGTACAGCCAGGCCCGCAACGAGGTTTGCGCGAACCTGTTCCGCTCGATGGCTTCCAGTACGCGGACGAAGACGTCGGCGGTCAAGTCTTCGGCAACAGGCCGGCTGCCGACCCGGTGGAAGATGTACTGATAGATTTTGTCGGCGTAACGGTCGTAGATCTCCGCCAGGGCTTCCTGGTCGAAGTCGCGTGCTCGCTCAAGCAGGCGGTCGTCTGGCACGAACAGGCTCCTTTCCGGCCGTCGTTCTCACGTGTATAGACAGCGAAAAGGAGCAAAACAGTACGCGGGTTTTGGTGTGGGTTGGGAGAGGACAGGGATTGGCTGCTAGATGCTCACCCTCCCGCAGGTTCGAAGCCTCTCTGGCCGAGAATCGCTGCTTCAAGGCCAGTTTTCGGATGTAAAACTACTGCGCATTACAACCTGCGGGAGGGTGGCTGAGTGGTAACGATGGCTGTTAGTTGAGGTGCTTATCAAAGAACGCCTTCGTCCGTTGCATGAACGTGACCCACGCATCGCCCTGGAAGGAGTGGGGTTGGCCATCGTAGATGTAGAGTTCGACGGGCTTGCCGAGCGTCTCCAGGTCGCCGGCCAGCCGCTTCGACCACTCGATGGGGACCTGGGTGTCGCGGGTTCCGTGGTGGATGTGGACTGGGAATAGCAACGATTCTCCAATCAACAATGGTTGCTGGCGATCTTGCCACGGCGGTTGAGTTGGTAGATCATGCGCAGGCCGGCCAGCGTCAGATGGGTGTTCACGATCTCTATCGCATCGGTGTGAGGGGCGATTACCTCGGCCAGTTCGCCGGTGGCGATGACTCGCGCTCCGTTTTGCAGTTCAGCCTGAAAGCGACGCACCATCCCTTCGACCAACCCCACGTAGCCGTACACCAGGCCCGACTGCATGCTGTGGACCGTGTTGGTGCCGATGGCTCGCGGCGGCGCGGTCAGTTCGATCCTTGGCAACTGCGCCGTCTGCCGGAACAACGCTTCGGCCGCAATGCCCAGGCCGGGCGCGATGGCATCGCCGACGTAGTCGCCGTCAGTGGAAATGGCGTCGAAAGTGGTGGCGGTGCTGAAATCGATGACGATGGCCGGCGCGCCGTACAGCTCGCGCGCTGCCAGTGCGTTGGCGATGCGGTCGGGTCCGACCTCGCGCGGGTTGTCGGTGCGAATGCGAACGCCGGTCTTGACTCCCGGCCCGACGACCAGCGGTGTCACGCCCAGGTAGCGCCGGCTCACCTCCTGGAACGTGGTCAGCAGGGGCGGCACCGAGGCGGAGATGACCACACCCTCGATGTCGTCGAAGGCCATTTGGTGGCGCTCGAACAGGCTCATGAGCAGCACAGCGTGCTCGTCGGCCGTGCGCTCCCGGTCGGTGGCGATGCTCCAGTGAGCGGTCATCTGCTCATCGTTGCAGATTCCCAGGACGATGTTGGTATTCCCGATGTCGATGGCGAGTAGGTGGCTGCTTGGCATTGCATACACTCCGAAAGTTTACAAAACAGTCAAGATGACAGAAGTCATCGTGAAACGTAAAACGTGAAACGTGAGGATTCTCACGCAAACTAGTCCTCACGTTTCACG
>JBHHXF010000322.1:0-4740 GCA_046756905.1 Anaerolineae bacterium
TGATAATATAGCATCGGGCGCTCTGAATGTCAACAAACCGTGCAGGGGCAGCGCGGGTCAGGCGCGCTCCTTGTCTGGCGTTTGAACATAGCCTGATGTATAATTTCTATGTCAAAGTAGATACACGAAAGGAACCACGATGGATATCGGAACGATCCGCCGCATTAACATCGACACAGAAATGAAGGGGGCGTACCTGGATTACGCCATGAGCGTGATCACCGCCCGCGCTCTCCCCGACGTGCGCGATGGCCTGAAGCCTGTGCAACGGCGGATTCTGTACGCCATGTACGACATGGGTCTGCGCCCCAATCGACCCTACAAGAAAAGCGCGCGCATCGTCGGCGAAGTGCTGGGCAAGTACCATCCGCACGGCGATTCGGCCGTCTATGACGCGATGGTGCGCCTGGCCCAGGACTTCAGCATGCGCTATCCGCTGGTCGATGGCCAGGGGAACTTCGGATCCGTCGATGGGGACAATGCGGCGGCCATGCGCTACACCGAAGCCCGCCTGGCCGCCATTGCCATGGAAATACTGACGGATATCGACCGTGACACCGTCGATTTCGTGGACAATTTCGATGGCACGCTGCAGGAGCCGGAGGTGTTGCCGGCCAGACTGCCTAACCTGCTGCTCAATGGCGCGTCGGGCATTGCCGTCGGCATGGCGACCAACATCCCCCCGCACAACCTGCGTGAAGTGTGTGATGCGTTGATCTACCTCATCGATCATTACGATCAAGCCGATGAGGTTACGGTTGACGACCTGATGAAGTTCATCAAGGGGCCGGACTTCCCCACCAGCGGCGCCATCCTGGGGACAGATGGCATCCGCACAGCTTATGTCACCGGCCGCGGGCGCATCATCATGCGCGCCACAGCCTATATCGAGGAGATGGATGGCGGCCGGCATCGCGTCATCGTCACCGAGCTCCCCTACCAGGTACGCAAGTCGACCCTGGTCGAGCGCATTGCCGAGCTGGTACGGGCCGGCCGCCTAGACTCCATCTCGGACCTGCGGGACGAATCCGACCGCACCGGTATGCGCATCGTCATCGAACTCAAGCGGAGCGCCATCCCCCGGATCACGCTGAACAAGCTTCTGAAGCATACGCAGATGCAGACCACCTTCGGGGCAAACATGCTGGCCCTGGTCGATGGCGAGCCTCGCGTACTGTCCCTGCGGCGCATGCTCTTGGCGCACCTGGAACATCGGCAAGAGGTCATCCGCCGGCGCACCGAGTACGAGCTGGAGCGAGCGCGCCGCCGGGCGCACGTCCTCGAAGGCCTGTTGATCGCTCTTGACAACCTGGACGAGGTCATCGAAACCATCAGGCGGTCGGAGAGCGCCGACGCTGCCCGCCGCAATCTGATCAGCCGCTTTGAACTGACAGATATCCAGGCCCAGGCGATCCTCGACATGCAGTTGCGCCGGCTGGCGGCCCTGGAAGTCCAGAAAATCCAGGCCGAACACGCCGATCTCATCCGGCAAATCGCCTACTACGAGGACCTGCTGGCCAACCCACGCAAGATCCTACAGTTGGTTCGCGATGACCTGGAGGAGCTCCAGGAAAGCTACGGCGATGACCGTCGGACAACCATCACGCCTGGCGACGACGCGGCCGACTTCAGCATCGAGGATCTGATACCCCGCGAGGATGTGCTGATCAGCATCACACGGCGCGGCTACGTGAAGCGCGTGCCGGCCAGCACCTACCGCACCCAGCGCCGGGGAGGACGGGGCGTCAAGGGGATGCGGACCCGCGAGACGGACGAAGTCGAGCACCTGTTTGTGAGCAACACGCTGGATAGCGTGCTGCTATTCACAAATCGGGGGCGCGTGTTCCAGCAGAAGGCCTATCAGTTCCCGGATGCCGGCCGCACCGCCCGCGGCCTGCCAATAAGCAACCTGATCCCGCTGGCGCACGGCGAGCGCGTGACGGCCGCCGTGCGCGTCCCCGACTTCGAGCGGGCCGACTACATCCTGCTGGCGACACGCAACGGTCGGATCAAGCGCGTCGATCTGTCAGCGTTCGAATCGGTGCGACCAAGCGGCCTGATTGCTATCTCGCTGGATGAAGGGGACGAGCTGCGCTGGGCCAGCGTGACCCACGGCGGCCAGGAGGTCATTCTGACCACGGAGAAGGGCCAGGCCATTCGGTTCAGCGAGGAAGAGGTCCGATCAATGGGGCGGACGGCCGCCGGCGTGAATGCCATCCGGCTGGCGAAAGGTGATCACGTGGCGTCGATGGACATCGTCCGGCCACACGCCGACCTGCTGGTGATGACGTCCAAAGGGTACGGAAAGCGTACCTCCTTGTCCGAGTATCCGCCGCGCGGGCGCTACGGCAAGGGCATCAAGACCATCAACACCCGGCAGCTGCAAAAGATTGGCCTGATCGCGGATGCTCGCGTTGTGGACCCGGAGGATGAGATCACATTGATCTCGGCTGACGGGATTGTGATCCGCACGCCAGTTAAAAATATCCCGCTGATGGGACGCGCGACGCTGGGCGCGAAGGTGATGCGGCTGGCTGAGGGTGACAGTGTGGTCTCCATCGCCCGGCTCAGCACCAACGATAAGAAGGAGGAGGCGTCGTCAGCCGGCGATGCAACGACTCAAGCGGAATGCTGAACGCGGAATGCTGAATGCGGAATTCACGATTCATCGTTCATCATTCATCGTTCATCGTTTTTCATTGTCTACATCCTCTCCGGCGCGTCCACGCCGATCAGGGCGAGCGTGCGTGCCAGCACAAGCTTAGCAGCCCGGACCAGGGCCAGCCGGGCCTGGGTGATCGCTTCGTCGCCGGCCTCCGACGAAATGACCCGACATTGCTTGTAGAAAGCGTGGAACGCCGTCGCCGTGTCCTGCGCGTAGTGGGTCAGGTGGTGGGGTTCGCGCTGGGTGGCTACCAATTCGATAATCTCCGGCAGCCGCAACATCTGCCGAATAAGATCGAGCTCTGCCGGGTGGGTCAGCAGTGAAACATCTGGCTGATCCGAGATGGGCACGCCTTGCTCCTGGGCGTACCGCAGGATGCTGGCGACGCGCATGTGGGCGTACTGCACGTAGTAGACCGGATTCTTCTCGGAGGTATCCTTGGCCAGCTCCAGGTCGAAGTCCATCTGGGCGTTGGGGGAGCGCTGCAACAGCAGGAAGCGCACCACATCCCCACCCACCTCTTCGATTACTTCGCGTAGCGTGACAATATCACCCGTGCGGGTTGACAGGCGAACGATCTCGCCGCCCCGCGTCAGCGTGACCAGTTGATAGATAATAATGTCGAGCTGATCCGGGTCCAGCCCGAAGGCGCGCATCACGGCCTTCATGCGCGGCACATGCCCCTGGTGGTCAGCCCCCCAGACGTCGATGACCTCATCGAAGCCGCGCAGCACGAATTTGTCATAGTGATACGCAATGTCCGATGCGAAGTAGGTGGGGTGTCCGTTGGACCTGACGATGACGTTGTCTTTGTCCTCGCCAAGTCCCGTAGATGTGAACCAGATAGCCCCTTCTCTATCCTCCACAAAGCCTTTCTCGCGGAGCATCTCCAGCACCCGCTGGAACAGGCCCGTTTCGTACACGCTGCTCTCCGTGTACCAGCGGTCGAAGTGCACGCCCATCAGCGCCATATCTTGTTTGATCAGATCGATCATCTTCTGGAGCGCAATCTGGCCGATTTCCGCCACGGCCTGATCGTGGTCGAGGCCGGCCAACCGATCACCCTCCTCGTCGATGATTTCCCGCGCCAGGTCGATGACATACGCTCCCCGGTAGCCATTTTCGGGAAACCGGACTTCCTCGCGGCCCAGTTCCTGCATGTAGCGGGCGTACACGCTGGCGTAGAACAGCTTCATCTGCTGGCCGGCGTCGTTGAAGTAGTACTCGCGCTGCACCTGGTAGCCGGCGGCCTCCAGCACGTTGGCCACGGTGTCGCCGATGGCGGCGTTGCGCGCGTGGCCGATGGTGAGCGGTCCGTTGGGGTTGGAGCTAACAAACTCCACTTGCATGGACCGACCACCAGCCAGATCGATGTCGCCGTAATGGTCGCCGGCTGCCAGAATGGCATCCACCTGCTGGGCCAGCCAGGTCGAGCTGAGCCGTAGGTTGATGAAGCCGGGCTGCACCGCCTCGGCCTGGGCAATGAAGTCAGCACGGTTCAGATGGCTGATGATCGCCTCGGCAATTTTGATGGGCGCCATGCGGGCAGCGCCGGCCAGCGGCATCGCCACCGGCGACGCGAAATCGCCAAACTCGGGCTTGGCGCGGTCGACGGGGATGCGCTGGGGCGGCTCGAAGGCCGGCAGGTCGCCGGCCGCCTGGGCATCGCCTATCGCTTGTCGGATCAAGTCTGCAATTCGCTGTTTGAGCATAAGGCTACCAATCGACTTTCAGATGAACGGCTTTCTGCGCCCAAATATAACAGCGAATCTTGGGGATTGACCGAATTTAGGCCGGGAAATTCGGTAAATCCTGCTGATTCGTTGTCATATTTGGCAGACAAGAGCTAGAACTGAACAGCCCTAAGCGCGCAGTGTATCTATCACCGCCTCATCCTCCTCGAGTCGATTCCAGTCATCAGCCAGGGCTGGTTCACTCAGCAACGCCGTTTCAGAAACGTGAAGGGCTGGCTGCTCTTCTAAGATGATGACGAGTGCCCGCCGCACTGTCGGTAGATGGATAGGTTCTAGCAAGTTTACATTGCCTTGCTCATCAATCATACCTTCAAGAGCTCG
>JBHHXF010000323.1:0-4738 GCA_046756905.1 Anaerolineae bacterium
CACGGGAACCTGGATCAGGACACGGGTGCCGGCCCCTGATTCGGAGTCTATCGACAGCGTGCCGCCAACCAGCATAGCGCGTTCCTGCATACCCAGCAGACCGAGACTCTGATCCCGCCTGGCCCCGTTCAGTGTCTCCTGTACGTCATATCCGCGCCCGTCGTCTATTACCTCAACCGCCAACTGGTGGCGCTCCCACGTCAGGCGAACCGTGGCCTGGGTGGCTTGGGCATGTCGGACGATGTTGTTCATGGCCTCCTGGATCATCCGAAAAACGGCAGTTTCAGTATGCGCGGGCAGGCGCATCTCTGTACCTTGAACCTCTACGCCGACGTCCACGCCGGCCTGGCCCAGTCGTTCCTCGGCGTACCAGCGGATGGCCGGCAACAGGCCGTAATCGTCCAGCAATCGGGGCCGCAGGTCGTGTACGATGCGGTTCACACCCTCCAGAGTACCTACTACCAGTTGTTTAGCCTGCTCCAGTTGCCGGCGCGTCTCCTCATCTCTGGTGATTCGCGCCACAGTGCCCAGGGTAACCACCAGGTTGGCCAGAGCCTGGCTGGTTTCATCGTGTAGCTCCCGTGCCACCCGCTGGCGCTCCTCTTCCGCCACCTCCACCAGTTTCGCAGTCAGAGCCTGGAGGCGCTCGGTGTAATGCTGCAGGGTCTCTTCAGCCTGCTTGCGCTCGGTGATGTCGCGCTGAATGGCCAGGAAGCCGATGATCTCCCCATTTTCGTCCAGGATCGGGTTGGCAGAACCATCAATCGTTACCAGGGTCCCATCTTTGCACTTGTTGATCACTTCCCCTTTGACCACCTGCTTGCTCAGAAGGGTCTCCCAGAACAGTTCGTAATCTCTCGGTGTCATCATCCCGCTCTTCAGGATTCGAGGCGTCGTCTCCCCGACCACTTCGTCAGCCTCATGGCCGTAAAGCCGGGTAAACTCCGGGTTGATGTATGTAATGATGCCGTCGCAGTCCGTCATAAACATCACTTCGCCGGCGGCTTCGACGGCTTTCCTGAGTTTTAGCATCTCCTCATGCAGTTGCCGGCGCTCGGTGATGTCGCGCACAGACTCGATGATTCCCTGAAACGTGCCATCCTCCCCCCACAGCGGTGAGGCCATGATCTCGGCGAATCGTCGCTCTCCGCTCCCCCGGTAGTGTTCGTGCACCACCCTGACGGTTTGGCCCGACTCGCGCACCTGCTTCATGGGGCAGGGATGCCCTCTCCCGCTGCAGGGTGCTTCACGGCGGTGGGAAACCTGATAGCAGTACACAGGTTCGGGCGCGTCAGCCTCTCCGTACGAAAACTCGCGTGCGGCTCGATTCATCAACTGTACCCGGTAATCGGCGCCGATGACCAGGATCGGCTCGGCCACGCCATCAAGGATCGACTGCTGAAATGCGCGGGCTGCTTCCAACGCCTCCTCCGCCCGCTTGCGCTCGGTAATATCGTGGAAGATCGCCAGTGTCGCTGGCTTACCTTGGTAGGTGAAAGGCGTGGCCACCGCCTCTGCATCAACGTGCGTTCCATCCAGCCGGATGAACCGTTGCTCGATGGGGGGAACGCGCGCTCCCTCTTCTCTCATCCGGCGATACCGTTCTCTGACAAGCTCTCGGCGCTCAGGGAGAACAAAGTCCCACACCGATTTCCCGATGAGATCCTCCGGGCTTTCGGCGCCGAAAAGGTTTGCTCCGGCACGGTTTACAAAGACAATGCTATCGCTGCTTTGAACGGCGATGGCATCCGGCGAAAGCTCCACAAGCCGGCGGTACCGGGCTTCGGATTGCCTCAACTCCGATGTCTTGGCCTCAACCTCCCGCTCCAGCAACTGGCCGGCGCGACGGTACACCGCCAGCGCATGGGAGAATCCGAGCAGGATGATCCCCATGCTCAGCCCTACCAGCGACAGTTGCTGGCGGTAGACGGTGCGGATCAGCCGGCGAGCATCGCCTTTGGGCGCCCACACGCCGACGGCCCACGACCTATTTCCGAGGTGGACAGGCGCATAGGCCACGAGGACCTCTTCAGTATCGTCTGAGAACCGGCCGGCGGAATCCTCGAATTTGCGGTAGGTGTACTCTGCTGTGCCGGAAACGCCGGCGCCCATCCTCTCCACGATCTGCTGAAACGCCGGAAACCCCTCGCCCGCTTCGAGAAGGTCCTTTCCGAAGAGGGAGCGATCGGGTGCCCAAAGCACGTCGTATTCGTCGTCGATCAGGAAGACGTGTCCGCTTACTAAAGACTTGACAGGTACAACGAATCGCTGGGTGATGATATCCAGTTTTAGAGTGCAGAGCACAACGCCCGCGAATTGGCCTGGTGGTGAGGGTCGATCTACATCCGTGAAGGTCTCGAACATCGGGGCGGCAACCAGAACGCCTTTTTCGCCAGCCTCAACACCTTTGAATTCTATGAACTCGACAATATAAGTGTCACCAGAAGTCGCCTTCTTTGTCTCTTGAAAGTATTGCCGCCACGAAAAATCAACTCCCTCGATCTGGGGAGCCATTACATTGTATCTCACGACTCCATTGGCATCCAACACCGCAATGTCATTCACGCCCATCGGTATCAATTCATCGAACGATTGTTGTAGTTCCCGTCTGGTTGCGGCTCCATTAAGGCGCTGAACATCAGACATGCGCCCCAGTGCTTGCATGTGTCTCGCCAAAGAGTCGAAGTACAGCTCGATCCCGCTGGACGCTCCTCTGGCCAGAACGAGTTGCCGTTGGTTGAACTCGTCGAAGGTGGCCTTCTCTGTAGCTTCAAACGACCGATTCCCCAGGATCAGAATAGCAACCGCCAGCAAGACTGCTACAGCAGTGATCACCCATGGCCCCTTGAAACTCCTGTTCTTCACTTTGGTCTTCCTCCGCTCCGCCTCACCCGTTGATTGCCATAGTCACAGCCGGCCGGCCATTTCCGCCACGCTGCACAAGGACATCTCTAATTGTAAAGTATATAACAATCAGGTCAGAATCCGGTTCCCGGTCAGTGCGAATTCGGTCCAAGGGCTCATGTTAGGCGAAGGTCTCCCGACCGAGCCCCTTTCACCCCCATGTTGGGCGAAGGTCTCATGACCGAGCCCGTTCCGCCTCGGTCATGAGACCTTCGGCGATCAAGGGACACACTCTTGTTGGGCGAAGGTCTCCCGACCGAGCCCGTTGGCGATCAAGGGCTGCCGGGGCACCGGACGGGCATCTCCTGTCGGAAGCGGTTGAACAGCGGGAAGGCCTCGAATGCCTTGGACTCGTCACCCGGTATGTCCGGATCGGACCCGGTCCGGCCCACCCGTTCCACCACGACGGCACCCAGCGCAGCCCCGCCCTTCTGATCTGTGTACATGGCGGATATGACCAGCGACCCCATAAAGCCCGGTGGAATCACACCCCACTCGTCCAGATCAATGTACTCCACCTGCTTTGCATTCAATTTCTGACAGATGCCGTCGATCAACTGGCGTGGGTCGTAGAGGTAGATGATGTAGTCCGTGAAGCCCGGGTGGGGGTTCAGGTTCTGGATGGCCAATTCCGTTGTCACGCCTCGATTGTACCTGGCCACATATGGGACGGCGAGCACATCGCTCCCACTGAACCCCGTCGCCTGCCCCGGCCCCACCTGCCAGTCGAAAGATCCCATCTCCTGTAGCGCATTGTACAGGACCGCCTCCTGACGAGCCACCTTGGCCGGATCGGTGTACTTCTCCAGCATGACCACTGACAGGATGGACGGTGGTGGCGTCGCTGGATCGCCGGACGATAGCCAATCCTGCGACTCGATGCGGGCTGAGCCGACCCAGTTTCCGGGTAGGCCGGCCAGGACCAGGGTGGGAATTATGTGTCTGGGCTCGGCGCGGCAGCCGGCACTACGCACCAACGTGGAGTTCTCCTCGGATCTCAGCTAGTTCCCGCCAGAATCCCAACACAACATCGGGATACAGGTTGCGGGAGTCAGAACGACCAACACAGCAAATGAACGATAGAGCAGTGGTGCGGCTTTGAAAATAAGGTGATCACCTTACGGGAGCCGCGGATGACACCTTAGGGGGGAAATAGAAATGCTAGCCCTGAGCAGGGTCTAGGAGCCCACGGCGGATGGCATAGCGGGTGACGTCCGCGACGTGGTGCAGATCCAGTTTCTTCATCAGTCGAGTGCGGTGAACATCCACTGTCTTGGGGCTGATGTGCAGCACGTCTCCAATCGCGCGGTTACTGCAACCTTGCGCGACCAGAACCAGCACCTCCCGTTCGCGGGGTGTCAGGGTCTCGTAGGAATCTGCCGTCTCCTTGTTCGAGATGTAAGCTTCCATAACTATCTTGGCTACGGGGGGGTACAAGAAAGCATCTTCCTGCGCAACGGCTCGTATCGCCTTGATGAGGTCGGTGTCGGTCGCCTTTTTGAGCACGTAGCCAGATGCGCCCACTTCCATGAGCGGCAGTACGTACTCTTTGTTGTCGTACTGGGTGAGAATAAGGACTTTGGTGTCAGGGTATTCTTCAAGAATGTAGCGCGTGGCCACCAGACCATTCATGCCCGGCATGCCCACGTCCATCACCACGACGTCCGGGCGGAGTTGACGGACCTGAGAAATGGCATCCTCGCCGTCACCGGCCTCCCCCACGACCTCCACATCCGAGTAGGTCTGCAACAGAGCTCGGACGCCGGCCCGCAGGATGGCATGGTCATCCACTAGCAACACACTGATCTTGGACATAGGTTTGTTGGTCCCTGCT
>JBHHXF010000324.1:0-4737 GCA_046756905.1 Anaerolineae bacterium
GTCCTGAGCCAGTCGAAGGGCAACGTCACGTTCCAGTCCTGTACGACGAAGTGTTGGAATGGATAGCTCCTTCTTCGACCGGGGCCTTCATCGACGGCACTGTGGGGGCAGGTGGTCACACGTGGGGAATTCTGGAGGCTTCCAGCCCTGGAGGTCGACTTCTGGGACTCGACGCCGACCCGGAAGCCCTACAAATCGCCCGCGAGCGGTTGGCCGGTTTTGGTGAGCGGGCCGTTCTGGTCCACGCCAATTTCGATACCCTGGAATCCGTCGCCCCTGCCCATGGCTTTGATGCCGTTGACGGTCTTCTGTTTGACCTGGGCCTATCGTCTGTGCAACTGGCTGACGCAACACGCGGGTTTTCCTTCCAATTGGAAGGGCCTTTGGACATGCGGTTCGATCCACAGCAGGCGCAAACAGCCGCCGGCCTCGTCAACACTTTGCCGGTTGATGAACTGACGGACATCCTGCGACGCTACGGCGAGGAACGCTATGCAAGGCGCATAGCCCGGGCGATTGTTGCCCATCGCCCCCTCGCCACTACGCAGGAGTTGGTTGCAGTCATCGAGCGAACGGTCCCAGGTCGAGGGAGGGTGCACCCAGCAACGCGCACCTTCCAGGCTCTGAGGATTGCTACAAACGACGAGCTAGGTGCTCTGGAACGCGCTCTGCCGCAAGCTGTGAAGCTGTTGAGGCCCCACGGCCGACTACTTGTCATAAGCTTTCACTCGCTGGAGGATCGAATCGTCAAGCGCTTCTTTCGCGAGGCTGAGCGGGACTGCGTTTGCCCGGCGGAACTGCCGGTCTGCGTGTGTGATCATGAAGCGACGCTGAAGCTTCTGACGCGCAAGCCTATCACGCCATCGGCGAGTGAAATCACGAACAATCCTCGCAGCAGAAGTGCAAAGCTGCGCGTTGCTGAGCGGCTCGGGTCACACGAAGATTGAAATCACGGAAGCAGGGTCATGGGACCGGGGGAGCCTACGCATCTCCCTAGCGACCCAGAACCCCTGCTCCTCCACAAAGGACGAGGGGAGAGGCACATGCCGGCGCAACTGCAAACACTTTCACTGTTACGTCTTGGCCGGCTCCGACGACAGGAGCTGGTGGAACGCCATGTGTTGCGCCTGATCTTCCTCGGCCTGGTGATCCTCAGCCTGGCTGGGCTACTCTACCTCACCCAGGCCAGCGCTGTCACCACGGCCAACTACGAGATCCAGGAACTCCAGCGCGAAAAACAACGTCTGCAACGTGAGCGTGACCGCCTGCGGGCAGAGATTGCTGCTCTTACATCCCCACAGTCTGTGGAGGCAAGAGCACAGACGCTGGGTTTTCGGGCATCACCGCCGGCTGAGTTTCTCGTAGTCAACGAGGTTCCGATCATGGCACGGCAGTTGTCCGTGCCATCACCGCCGGAAAGCATGCCTGCCCCTCTGGAGATGCTTCTCACTCGAACCAGTGTCTGGTTGCAAACGGCGATTGGTCTTTTGCCCGCCCCACAACGAGCCGAAGCTGGATCCGCCGAACCATGAATCACTCGTCCCTGCTCCAAGAATCAGCACCGGCTGATTCCCTGGCCCTCCGCTCCCGAAAACGCCTGGTCATGTTGGCTGCGGCGTTAATGGCGGCTGCATTCTTGATCATCAGTCGGCTGGTCTACTGGCAGGCCATCATCGAGGATGAATCGCTTGCCGGCGAGATGAGCTCGATACAGACCATCACTCCGCGCCGTGGTGCTATCTTCGACCGCCGAGGGTATCCCCTGGCCGTTGAGCTCTACACTTACACGATATCGGCCTCGCCGAACCAGATCGACGATCCTGCCGCAACGGCGAGACAACTAGCCCGTTTCCTACAAATTCCGATGGAAGACATCTGGAACGCCATCCGCGATCCAAGACTGAAGTATGCACTGGTGGCCCGCAACGTGAATGCGGCCACCGGCGAGGCGATTGCTACCCTTGACCTGCCGGGAGTTGAGCTCACTATCGAGCCGCAACGCCGCTATCCCAATGGGACATTGGCCGGCCACCTCTTCGGGTTTGTAAACCAAGAGGGCGTTGCCAGCTTTGGCCTGGAGGAGTACTACGACCGACAACTTAGCGGGCTCAAGGGGAGCTGGGGCGGTGGCGTTCTCCAGCGCCGGCTCGTACCTGCCCACGATGGGTATGACCTGGTGTTGACCATAGACCGCGTCATCCAGTCCATGGTCGAGGAGAAACTGGCCGAAGGTGTCGAACAGTTCTCGGCCGCCGGCGGTTCTGTCGTGGTGATGGAACCAAACACGGGCGCGATCCTGGCCATGGCCAGCTATCCGCCCTTTGACCCGAACCAATACGCTACGACAGCCGAGGAGCGGTGGGCAAACCCGGCAATTGCAGCACAGTACGAGCCCGGCTCTGTCATTAAGGTGCTGACCATGGCCGCCGGCCTTGACGCAGGTGTGGTAGAGCCCGATAGCACATACCAGGATCTGGGAACCATTGAATACGGGGGCGCCTTCATTAGCAACTGGGACAAGATTGCCCATGGCACTACCACGATGACCAAGATGCTCCAACTGTCACTCAACTTGGGAGCGGTCCACATCGCCGACGCACTGGGGCGGGATCGGTTCTACCGCTATATGCAGGCCTTTGGCCTCGGTCAGTCGACGGGCGTCGATCTGGCTGGAGAAAGCCCGGGGTTATTGCGGACGCCCAGCCACAGGAGTTGGTACACAGCCGATTTGGCCACCAACAGCTTCGGACAGGGCATGGCTACCACCCCGCTGCAAGTAACTGTGGCGGTGGCTGCCATCGCCAATGGTGGAACACTAGTGAAACCGTATGTAGTTGACCGTGTGTTGGATGGCGACACGATTGTGTACCAATCCAGGCCGACTACTATTCGGCGCGTCATTTCACGCCAGGCTGCAAACGAGACGACTGATCTGATGGTATCCGTGGTGGATGGCGAGGTGGTACAGGCGGCTATGCAGGGCTACACCGTAGCCGGCAAAACCGGCACCGCCCAGATTCCCATCGCCGGCGGCTACGATCCCTCCAATACCATTGGGTCATTTGTGGGGTTTGTAAAGGCTGACGACCCGCGTTTTGTCGTCCTTGTGAAGCTCGATAGCCCTAATGTGCACCGAGGCTCGCGGACAGCGGCACCCGTGTTCAAGGAGATTGCTGAGGAGTTGGTGCAGTTGCTGCGTGTCCCGCCCGATGACTTCCGCGTGGCGCGCAAGCGGTAGTGACATAATGATGTTGACTTTGGCTGATTGTGTGGAATTCCTGGCCGGCGCACCTAAAGGGACGTCCGACGTGACATTCAGCGACGTTGTGATCAACTCGCGGGAGGTTAGACCGGGGGATCTCTTTGTGGCGTTGCCCGGAGAGCGGACCGACGGTCACCGGTTTGTGGACGATGCCTTAGCCAATGGAGCGGCCGGTGCCCTGATCCACAAGGATGTCGCGCTGAACCCACAGCCGGCGTTCGTTGACGTGCGACAGCCAATCACTCCGAAGCTCCTGGCCACGTTGGGTGGGCCGGTGCTGATTCGGGTGCCAGACACGCTGAGTGCGCTACAGCAGATCGCCGCCGGCTGGCGTGCACGGTTTCCCGTCCGCACCATAGGAATCACGGGTAGTGTTGGAAAGACGACAGCCAAAGAAACGGTGGCGGCTGTGCTAAGCCAGCGGTACGACACCTTAAAAAGTGAGAGCAATCTCAACAATGAGATCGGTCTGCCACTCACACTATTGCGACTCAGATCAAGGCATCAACGCGCTGTGTTGGAAATGGGCATGTACGCCCGTGGTGAGATCGCGCAACTGGCAGCCATTGCCCAGCCGCACATCGGCATCGTCACCAACGTTGGGCCGTCCCATCTGGAACGATTGGGATCGCTGGATGCCATTGCCGAGGCCAAGGCCGAGCTGGTTGAGGCGCTACCGGCTGACGGGACAGCGATCCTGAACGCGGACGATCCGGTTGCAGCCGGCATGAGCCGGCGCACGCCGGCCAACACCTTCACCTACGGTCTGAGTAGAGAAGCGGACCTCTGGGCAGACAACATCGAGAGCCTGGGTCTCGACGGTATCAGCTTTCAGTTGCACTACCGTGGTGAATCGCTACACGTCAAGGTTCCCATGCTGGGCCGCCACAGCGTCCATACATCCCTGGCTGCGGCCGGCGTGGGGTTGGTGGACAATCTGAGCTGGCAGGAGATCCTGGATGGGCTGCAGGAGCCTCGAGGACAGTTGCGGCTGGTCGTTGTGCCGGGCATCAACGGCTCGACGATCCTGGATGACACGTACAATGCAAGCCCCGACTCGACGCTGGCAGCGCTCAACCTGCTGGATGATCTCAACGGTCGGACCATCGCCGTTCTCGGTGGCATGCTGGAGTTGGGTGACTATGAGGTCGAAGGACACGAGAAAGTGGGCGCCCGAGCTGCGGCTGTTTTAGACGGATTGATCGTAGTAGGCGAGCTGGGCCGAATGATCGGTGAGACAGCGCTGGAGGCTGGTATGGCGTCCGAGAGCGTGCTCTATGCAGCGGACAATGCCGCAGCAATCGATCGATTGCGCGAGATCCTCCGGTCGGGCGACACCGTGTTGATCAAAGGTTCGCGGTCTCTCGAGATGGAGGAGATTGTCGCGGCCATCGCACAGACCAGTGATCAGTAAACAGTAATCAGTAAACAGTGACCAGTAATCAGTGGCCAGATTCTCATCACTGATGACTGAT
>JBHHXF010000325.1:0-4720 GCA_046756905.1 Anaerolineae bacterium
TGGCCGGCGGCTTCTGGGGCAGTGGCGGAGCTGCTCCGCCAGCCGAGACGCCTACACCAACAGCGACAACGGAGCCAGGTGCCACACCTACGCCAACGGCGACTGCGACCGAGGTTCCTCCGCCGGCGCACCTTATCTACCTGCCGGTGATCCGCAGGTAGAACTGAGAAGCAGGTGCCAGGCACTTCGGAAGTGCCTGGCACCTGTCCGGTGCTCGGCCTGGATTTGATACTCCAGGCTGGGACGGGGATCTGACGATCCCCTCTGAACGAGGTTTGGATCTACTGAGACTCCCCTTCTTCACCGAAAGCCAGCGCCTCCGCCTGCCGGCTGACGGCCTGGTACGCCGGCCCCAGGCTGGAGCGCAGGCTGGTCGGGGCGAAGGAGGGATCGCCCAGCCGCTGGAGCAGGCTCAGCGGCACCTCCGGTGCTTTCGGCTGGACCTGGAAGTCATCCAGGGGCTGAGTCAGGCGCCAGAAGGCGTCGGGGTCTTCAGGTAGGGGGGTAGGCGCTGTGTCTTCGGCCGGCAGCGCGGTGGGGTCGGGGCCGGCCTCTTCCTCCTCGGCGACGGCGCGGCGGGCGCGCAGGCCGGCCAGCACCTGCTCCTGGGTGCGGCCCCGCAGCCGGAACAGCATGAATGGGTCGTCGTCAAAGGCTTCGCCCAGCAGGAAGTAGACGGCTGCGATGTGCTTGCAGGGGTTGGCCCAGTCGGGGCAGGAGCAGTCGGTGTCTAGCTCGCCGGCTGTGGCCGGGAAGAGGCTGGAGCCGGCAGCGTCGAAGGCCGCTTCGATGTCGGCGGGCATCTCGCCGGCCAGCAGTTGCGCGGTGAAGATGGCCTGATCGGCCAGGAAATCCAGCACTCGCTCCCAGTCGGCGTTGCGTAGGGGCTGCACCTGGATGTGAACCTTGTATGGGGTGCGCCGGCTCCCCTGGACCCGCGCCGTGATCTCGTCGTCCGCCACGTGGATGTCCATCACCTGGCCACGCCGGGCGTAGGAACGCCCGCGGCTCAGCCGTTTCGGGTCCATGATGCGCTTCAGGGCGTCGGTCCAGCGTTTTGCCCACCAACTTTTGCCGATGTCGCCCCGCTTACTCCGCGCCTTGATGCCCCCCTTCACGGGGATAGGACGGGTTGGTTTGTAGCGTTGCCACCAAGACATGAAGACCTCCTTCCTGGAGATTGGAGATTGGAGATTGGAGATTGGAGATTGAGAACTCAGCCAACCTCCAATCTCAAATCTCAAATCTCTAATCTCTAATCTCCCACCGCCTCCGGCCTCAGAGCCAATACCTCCCGCAACTCATCCGTCGAAAGCTCCGTCAGCCAACTCTCGTCGGCGGTGACAATGCTTTCGGCCAGGGCCTTCTTGCTCTCGATGAGGGCGTCGATGTTCTCCTCCAGCGTGCCGATGCACAGGAACTTGTGGACTTGCACGTTGCGCGTCTGTCCGATACGGAAGGCGCGGTCTGTGGCCTGATCCTCCACGGCCGGGTTCCACCAGCGGTCGAAGTGAAAGACGTGGTTAGCGGCGGTGAGGTTGAGGCCCAGCCCGCCGGCCTTCAGCGACAGCACAAACACCGGCAGCGCGTGCCCATCGCCCTGGAAGCGGTCGATCATGCGCTCCCGTTGCTTGCGGGGCGTCCCGCCGTGCAGGAACAGCACCTCGCGCCCAAAGGTTTCCTGCACGTAGCTCTTCAGCATCTCTCCCATGGTAGCAAACTGGGTAAAGACCAGGGCGCGGTCGTCCACGGCGATCACTTCTTCCAGCATCTCTGTCAGGCGCGCCAGCTTGCCGCTCCGCTCCGCCAACGCCGAGCGGTCGCCCAGGAACTGAGCCGGGTGGTTGCATATCTGCTTCAGCTTGAGCAACGTGCTCAGCACTAGGCCCTTGCGCTGGATGCCGTCGCTCTCTTCGATCTGTTTGAGGGAGTCCTGCACCACAGCCTCGTAGAGCGTCGCCTGCTCGGGCGTCAGGGTGCAGAAGACCTTCATCTCCAGCTTCTCGGGCAGGTCCTGGATGATGGTGGGATCGGTCTTAACCCGCCGCAAGATGAAGGGGCCGACCAGCCGGCGCAGCCGGCGCGTGGCGCGCCGGTCCTTGTACCGCTCAATGGGCAGGCCGAACTCCTGGCGGAACCCCTTCTGCGAGCTCAGGTAGCCCGGATTCAGGAAGTGCATAATGGACCACAATTCGGACAGGCGGTTCTCCACCGGCGTGCCGGTGAGGGCCAGGCGGAAATCAGCCGGCAGCCGGCGCACCGCCTGGGTCTGCTTGGCCGACGGGTTCTTGATGTTCTGCGCCTCGTCCAGCACAACGGCGCTCCAATGCACGTCAGCCAGCAGCCCGGCGTCGCGGCGCGCCAGCCCGTAGGAAGTGATGATGACGTCGTGCTGCTGGGCCTGTTCCAGGAACGCCTGGCCGCTGGCCCGCTCGGGGCCGTGGTGGAGCAGCACCCGCAGGCGCGGGGCGAAGCGCTGGATCTCTCGCTGCCAGTTGCCGGCCACTGACGTCGGACAGACGACCAGGGCCGGCGGCACTTGCCCGTTATGCTCGCGGTCGTGCAGGAACAGGGTGATGGCCTGAATCGTCTTGCCGAGGCCCATATCATCGGCCAGACAGGCGCCCAATCCCCAGCGGCGCATAAAAGTCAGCCAGGAGAAGCCGCGTTCCTGGTAGGGTCGGAGCTCGCCAGCCAGGCCGGCCGGCTGCGGAAGTTCCTCCGGCCGCTCACCCTGCTTCAGCCGCGCCAGCAGTTCACCCAGCCACCCGGTGACCTCCACCTCCTCCACCGGCAGGCCGTCTGCTTCGCCTTCGCCGCTCAGACCCCACAGGATAGCCTCCAACACGCTCATCTGCGCTTCTGCCTGGCGCTTTTCCCAGAAGCGGATGGCGGCTTCGATCTCTTCGGGGTTGAGGGCCACCCACTGGCCGCGAATCTGCACCAGCGGCATCTTGAGCCGCACCAACGCCTCGAACTCCTCTCGCGTGAGCGGCTCGTCGCCCAGGACAATGTCCCACTGGTAGTTGACCAGGTTATCGAAGCTGAGGAGACCTCGGGAGGTAGCCGGTGGGCTGTCGGAGCTTTTCACCCGCAGGCGGGCGCCCAGCCGGCTGCCGCGCTTGTTCCACCACGGCGGCACCAACATGCCGAACCCGCTCTGCTCCAGCAGGGGGGCGGCCTCGCGCAGGAAGGTGTATGCCTCATCGGTGGCCAGGTGGGCGGCTGTAGGCCGGCGTTCCCGCAGGCTGCGTTCCAGCGGCGGGAAGATGCGGGAAGCGTAGCCCAGGGCCGTCAGCAGTCGCTCCTGTGGCTCCTCGAAGCGTCGATTCAGGTAGGTGAAAGTCTTGCCCCGTGCTTTCCACACCAACTTGGCCGGCACCAACAGACTGGGATCATCACTGGCCTGGAGGAGGAAGTCCAGGGGCCACGGCTCCTGGGGCGTCTCGGGGACCTCCAAGCGCAGGCAAACGCGAAACGCGGCGTCACCGGCCACGTGCAACTGGCGCACCCACGTCTTGTGCGCGCGGGCCATGGCGCTCAGGCTGAAGTACGGTCCCCCAACCGTGGGGTTGGCGGCGAAGAGGGCGTTGAGCCAGGCCACAGCCACGTCGTCGCCCTTCATCGGTCGCCAGGTGGGGCGCTGTCCTGAGCTTGTCGAAGGGCCATGCCACTCGCGAATTGCGGCGTCCACGACGGTGGTGAAGAAGTCTTCCAGCAGGCGGTGGGCCGGCGCCGGTTCAGGTTCGCCCTTCACGTCGGGCGGCAGGCAGGCGCGAGCAGCCGGCGGCATGGCGTGCAGCAGTTGAGCCAGCCGGCTGGCGTCCTCGGGTCGGTCGAAGACGGGGCGCCAGCGGGCGTGGAAAGTCTGGGGACCCACCTGCTCGATGGACGGGATGTAGCGCTGACCGGCCAGCAGCTCCAGGGTGAAGCGCGCCACGGTGCTCCAGAAGATCAGGTCATCGCCCAGGGCCAGATGCGGGGGCATCTCTTCCGGCGCCGGCAGGGCAGTGAGCAGGTGCAGGGCCTCGGTGGACTCCAGAGCCAGGCCCTCCAGCTTGAAGCGGCGCAGGCCGGTGGGCGTCGCGTCCGCCAGTTCGTCCCAGTCGTGGACAAGGCGTGGGGATGGTAGCGGCACGGCTTTGTGGGCCGGCAGGAGCAGGGAGAGGGGTGTTGGCGTGGGCGAGGCCGGCAGGGGGACCAGCGGCTTCAGAACTTCGTGCAGCCGCCGGGGTGTGGCGACGAAGGGGTGTGGCGGCACTTTGGGCGCACGCCCCCGGCGCTTCGGCAGATCGTCCTCCGACGTCTCAGCCCACAGCGAGAAGTGCCCTCGTTCTTCGGGCTGCGTTGGCAGAAGCCAGTGTCCGTGTAAAACAAACATGTCCATCGGTCTGTGTCTCCACGTTTACATGGGATCCCTTCGGCCACCCTTCCAGACATGTAGATGAAGGTTACTACTCAGCCTGCTCGGCCCCTCGGGCTGAGCCTCGGGACGAAGCCTGGATTGTCAAATCCAGGCCGAGGGCCACAGGATCAACGCGATTTCGCTCTTTCAGCCGCCGGATCGTTCGACCGAGCTCACGACGAGGTCTGGCGATCCGGCGGGAGCGGCTGAGTAGTAACAGATGAAGTATATTATATCTGGACCACGTACAGTTGCAATTCGCGACTCGCACAGCATTACTCACGCTGTCGTTGGGCCGGGCTCGTTCGTTTTGCG
>JBHHXF010000326.1:0-4719 GCA_046756905.1 Anaerolineae bacterium
AGTCTTGGTTTGGGACAGAACGGGAAGTTATTCCTTAACGGTCCCTTACTTGGGGGAACCCCCGGCTGTGGCCGGTCTCCCGACCGAGCCACCATCGGGCACGGTCAGAGACCGGCTCGAGCACGCTACGACTCATGTAGAAAATGAGCGATTTGCTTGAGACTGAAGTTCTGATAATCGGGTGTGGCATTGCCGGCGGTGTAGCTGCGCTGCAACTGGCCGACGCCGGCGTATCCGTTACCGCAGTCACCCGGGCGCGGGAACCCACAGAATCGAACACTCTATACGCGCAGGGTGGCATTGTCTACCGGGGGATTGATGATTCGCCGGCCCTGCTAGCAGAGGATGTGGCCCGCGCCGGCGCGGGCCACTGCAATCCCAAAGCCGTTGCCATCCTGGCCGAGCAGGGGCCGGACCTGGTGCGAGGAATACTGATCGAGCGGGTAGGTATCCGATTTGACCAGACTCCTACAGGTGAGCTATCGCTGGTGCGCGAAGGCGGGCACTCGATCCCGCGCATCGTACACGCCGCCGACGCCACCGGCAAAGCCATCGAAGTTGCCCTCATCAAGGCACTGAGGGACCACCCCAACGTCACCCTCCTCACCGGCCACACTGCGGTGGACATACTCACGCCGTCGCACCACTCCCTCAACCGGCTGGTCGTCTACGAACCGCGATCCTGTGTGGGAGCCTACCTGCTGGACCAGGCCGGCGACCGGGTGATTCGGTGTCTGGCCAGGAAAACGATACTGGCTACAGGCGGCCTGGGGCAAATCTTCTTGCGCACCGCCAATCCGCCTGGTGCGCGCGGCGATGGGCTGGCCATGGCTTATCGCGCCGGCGCAAGGGTCATCAACACCGAGTTCATCCAGTTCCACCCCACAACTTTCTGTCACCAGAATGCCCCCAACTTCCTCATCTCCGAAGCAGTGCGAGGAGAGGGAGCGCGGTTGGTTCACGCCAACGGCGAACCCTTCATGCAAGAATATGCCCCGGAGTGGAAAGACCTGGCTCCCCGCGACGTCGTAGCGCGCAGCATCCACCAGGAATTGCTGACCCACGATATCGCTAATGTTTACCTGGACCTGCGGTCCTACATACCGCGCCAGCGAATCCTGGAACATTTCCCAAATATCTATGAAGATTGCCTGGCCTATGGCGTGGACATCACCCGCGACCTTGTTCCAGTTGTGCCGGCGGCGCACTATGCCTGCGGCGGCGTGTGGACCGACGAGTGGGGGCGGACAACCATCGACCATCTGTATGCTGTCGGCGAGGTTGCTTGTACGGGGGTCCACGGAGCCAATCGGCTTGCGAGCACGTCGCTGCTGGAGGGTGTCGTGTGGGGACACCGGGCGGCATTGCACGCCCAGCGCGCCGTGCCGGATCGACCCGCTCCCGAGCCGGCCGATATTCCCCCCTGGCACGATGCCGGCCGCGAGTCGCCGGACCCGGCTCTCATCAGCCAGGACATGAGCTCCATCAAGCACATCATGTGGAACTACGTCGGCCTGGTGCGCACCACCCCCCGCCTGGAGCGGGCTGTGCGCGAGTTGCACAACCTGCGGACGGAGATCGAGCAGTTCTATCGTGTGACCCGCCTCACCGACGGTCTGATCGGCCTGCGCAACGCGGTGCAAACGGCCATCATAGTCACCTCCGCCGCCTGGGAAAACAAAGTCAGCATGGGCTGCCATCATCGAGAGTGAAGGAAGTTCGTAGTAAGCGACGTAGCGAAGCGGAGTAGCGTAATCACGGCGGCATTTCACTTCATGTTGTACACCTCGGGACGCAGCACGCCGATGTACGGCAAGGTCCGATGCCGGTCGGCGAAGTCCAGGCCATACCCCACAACCCACACATCGGGAATCTGGAAGCCCAGGTAGTCGATAGGCACATCAATCTCCCGCCGTGACCTCTTATCCAGCAGCACACAACTGCGAAGCGAGGCCGGCCTGCGGGATTCCAGGGTTTTGTACAGGTAATCCAGCGTCAGCCCGGTATCCACAATGTCTTCCACCATCATCACGTGCCGGCCCTCAATGGGCTGGCGCAGGTCCATGATGATTCGGACCGCCCCCGTGGTGGCGGCCGACGCCCCATAGGCGCTCAGGGCCATGAAATCGACCGCACGCGGGATCTCCAGGCGACGCGAAATGTCTGCCAGAAAGATGAAAGCCCCCTTCAGGATGCCCACCAGCAGCAATGCATCCACACCGGCATAGTCTTCCGTGATCTCGGTGGCAAGTTCCTGGACTCGCTGCTGGATCGTCGCTTCGTCGATGAGGATCCGTTCGATGTCGGGATGGGTTGGAATCATTGCCTCAATCTCTTGTCCGCCGGAGGTAGGGGCGAGTAGGGGTGAGGCAAGGCGGAGAGCAGGTTCTCTTGCTTCGACACCACCAATCCGCCTTGCCTCGCCCCTACAGTGACGCTGAAGGACACAGGTCACTCAACACGCAGTTGGAGCAGTCGGGGCTGCGCGCCCGACATACCCGCCGGCCATGAAAGATCAGCAGGTGGGCGAGATCAATCCAATCCTGCTGGGGAGCCAGCGCCGTCAGGTCGCGCTCAATCTTGTCGGGGTTCGTTTCCTCGGTGAGACCCAACCGCTTCGCCAGGCGCTTCACGTGGGTGTCCACCACAATGCCGTCCGCGATCTCGAAGGCCACGCCGAGCACCACATTCGCCGTCTTGCGGGCGACGCCGGGTAGTTCCAGCAACGAGTCCATATCAGCCGGCACTTCTCCGTCATACTCGTGCGCGATGATGTCACATGCTTCCTGAATGTACCTGGCCTTCTGGCGGAAAAAGCCTGTCGAGCGAATGATCTCTTCCAACTGCGCTCGGTCAGCCGCAGCCAACGCAGCCGCCGTAGGGTACTCACCGAAGAGCGCCGGCGTCACCTGGTTCACCCGCTCGTCTGTACACTGAGCCGACAGGATTGTCGCGATGAGGAGTTGGAGTGGGTTGGTGTGATCCAGCGCACACCGGGCATCGGGATGCGCTTCCCGCAGCCGGCGCACGATCTCCGGCAGCCGCTCGCCGGCCGGCGAATCTGGTGTTGAGCGAGTGGGCTTCTCGGACTGCTGAATCATGGGCCGGTTGCACCGCCAATCCTTCTCTGTCGTCTTGGACTCCTCAATCGCACATCCAATCATACCAGAACATGCGCCTCTCACGCAAGCACGTTATGCACTAACGAATTGTCAGGTGACCGGCACTTTTGCCGAGGGTTTCGCCCTAAATCGAGCAAGACTCGAAGTGCCGGTCACCTTTCCATGACAAGTTGTTAGTGTACCCGCAAGCGCGTTACGCCTTGACTTTTTGGCGACGAGTCCTAAACTATGTCTTGTGGGTTCGCCGGCGGGGACGCCGGCCAGCATCGACGCAACGGACAATCGTCCGAGGAGATGGACCATGAGTGGACATCGGAAAGGTAAAGGCTCCGGCCAGGTAGTCTATCAGGTGCTTGACGGCGTGGCACTCGTTACCCTGAACCGCCCCGACAAGCTGAATGCCCTGACGGCAGCCATGCTGATTGAACTGAATGACGTCCTGGAACAGGCCGAGGGCGACGCGACCGTGCGCACGGTGGTGATCATCGGCGCTGGCCGGGGCTTCTCCGCCGGCCAGGACCTTACTGAGATGCGCCAGCGGGAGGAGGCCGGCGAGGCCAGCGTCTCGGCCGAGTACCTGGAGCAGACCTACCACCCACTGATCCGCCGCATCCGGCGCATGGAGAAGCCGGTGATCGGCGCCATCAACGGGGTGGCAGCAGGCGCCGGCGCCAGTCTGGCTCTGGCCTGCGACCTGCGGATCGCTTCGGAGAATGCCAGCTTCATCCAATCCTTCGTGAACGTGGGCCTGATACCCGACTCGGGCTCCACGTTCTTTCTGCCACGGCTGGTGGGCATGTCCCGCGCCATGGAGTTGGCGTTCACGGGCCGGCGTGTGAGCGCGGGGGAAGCAGAGCGCATCGGGCTGGTGAACCGCGTCGTGCCGCACGATGAGTTGATGGATGCCACCATGGAGTTAGCCCGCCAGCTGGCCCAGGGACCCACGAAGGTCATCGGCATGACGAAGCGTGCCCTTAACCGCTCCTGGCTTGTGGACATCGAGGAGGCGCTGGACTACGAAGGTGAACTCCAGGAACTTGCCCGCGCCACCGAGGATCACCATGAGGGAGTGGCGGCTTTCTTGGAGAAGAGGCCGGCGAAGTTCACAGGAAAGTGAAGCTGAGCAGGAAGGAGATTCTCAACCCGCCGGCATCATAGACAAGCCCGATTTCCCAGCATCACGTTGGCAGCGGGAGTGTGAAGCCCCGGCGCTCTTTGCCCTCCCGCCGCTACTAAGTGAACGGCGAGCTTGACCGCGCAACCACCGACGACGCCGGCCCGCTTGTCGGGGCGAACGGCCTGCCGCTGTACATCGGGGCCGACCGCGACGGCGGCTACCATTTCCAGGGCCTCATCGACGAAGTGCGCATTTGGAACGTGGTGCGCAGCCAGGCACAAATCCAGAACACCCTCTACCAGGCCATCGACAGCTCGCAGCCGGGGTTGTTGGCGGTGTGGCACTTGGACGGAGAGGCGAGCGATGCGGTGGGCGGGCATCACGGCCTGCCAGCCGGCGGCGCTACGTATTCACCAGAGGGCTTCCCCGCCGCGCCGGCCACCCCCACAAGCACCCGAACACCTACCTCCACCGCAACCG
>JBHHXF010000327.1:0-4707 GCA_046756905.1 Anaerolineae bacterium
CTCAGGATGCTCATCCCGAGGCCCCTCCTGAGCTTGTCGAAGCGACGTCCTGAGCCTGTCGAAGGGGGCTTGTCGAAGGGCTGTCTTGCTCTGCCTGACTTCTCAGACGCCGCTGGCCGCTGCTACGGGCCGGTTACGCCTATCCACGGCGCGTATATCTGGTAGCCCATCACGGCGCTATTCGCTTCTGGCTTCCAGTCCACGTAGTCAGCCACCGCGTGCTTTTCGAGCTGATCGTACAGGAAAAGGGACGGCGCCAGTTCGGCTATCCGCTCCTGGAGGTCTTGGTACTTCACAAACCGTTCCTCCTGGTCAGCCGTCGCCAGGGCGTCCTCGATGGCAGCGTCGAGGTCCTCATCCAACAGCCACTCGTTCTGCTGCCAGGTGTTGGCTGTGCTGGAGTGGTAGCGCTGCTGGAGCATCAAGCCGGCCTCCGGCAGATCGGTCGAGACGTAGATGGTTACAATGTGGGGACTGGTCTCTTGTGAACTGGTGTCCTCCACCACGCTCAGCCACGGTTCCGAGACGACCTCCACCGGAATGCCGACGTCTGCCATGTTCGCCTGGAACAGCAGGGCCCACTTCTCTTCCGCCGGCACCTCAGCAATCCACATGACTTGAATCGGGTTATCCTTGATGCTGTCGGCATACTGGCATTGCGCCAACTCCTCAGCCGCCTTGTCCAGGTCACGATGGTACACCAACACGTCCGGGTTGTGTCCGCCCACGGACTGCGGCACCGGCCCTACCATCTGTTTGGTGCCAGGCCACTCCAGGGCAACCGCCTGATCGTAGTCGAAGGCCCAGGAGACTGCTCGCCGGCAGTGCACGTCATCCAGGGGCGGCTTGCGCGTGTCCATCATGTAGTAGAACGAGGTCATGGTTGGGAAGGCAATGGTGTGAACACTATCCAGCGCATCCAGCGCATTCAGCGCCTCGATCGTCTGCCACTGATCGGTGATCTCCAGCTCGCCGTTGGACATCATCGTGCGAACGGTAGCTGTCTCTGTGGTGGCAATGAAGCGCACCTGATCAGGAGCGTCCTTGTTGAACGCGCCGGCGTTCCACCAGTCGTTGAACTTCTCCATCAGGAGGTACTCTTCCAGGGGGAACTCTACAACTTTGTATGGCCCAGAGCCGGCGTCGTGGGTCAGGAGCCACTCCTTGCCATAGTCACCCTCGTCCCCGTACGGACCTTCCGACAGGGTGTTCTCTCGCACCAGGTCCTCGTTGGCGACGTACAGACGAACCAGGCTGGGCACGAAGAGTCCGCTGGGGTTGGCCAACTTGAACTCAACCGTGTAGTCGTCAAGCGCCTTCACGCTCTCGACACCGGTGATCAGGTAGGCATAACCCTCGCCGACGGTCTGGAGGCGATTGTAGCTGTAGACCACGTCGCTGGCCTGCAGCTCGCTGCCATCGTGGAACTTAACTCCCTTGCGCAGATGGAAAGTGTAGGTCAGCCCATCATCGGAGATGTCCCAGGACTCGGCCAACCACGGGTCCACACCCGCTTCGGCATTGGGGAAGACCAACGTGTCGTAGATGTTGGCCAGCGATGTTGAACTGGAGAAGTCATTTCCTACGGCCGGGTCTATGAACGTCGGCCAGGAAAAGGTAATCCTCAGAGCGCGCGGCTTTGCGGGCGCTGCCACTTCCTCGGTCGGTGCTGGAGCGGCCGCCTCAGTAGGCGCCGGAGCGGGCTCCTTGGTGGGCGCGGGTGCTTGCTGACAGGCTATCACCAGCAACATGATCACAACCAGGAAAGGTAGAAGCTTCTTCATTTTTCTCCTCCCTTCAATGACTTACGGCCCTCCGTGCTACCCCGGGATAAGCACGGTGGACCCACTGACAACAGTGAGCACTACAGCGGTTTGTCGCTATTATCACCTCCCTTCGCAACCACACTTCTTTCGGATCGCGGAGGTGAGTTGCACCAAATAACTGTGCACGCACGTTCACCACCGCAGCGTAAGCAAGACGGTCGATTGGCATCATAATGAATGCTATCTCCCGGCCCTAGCTCGAACTGCTCGTCGTCTATCACGATCATCAAGGTCCCTTTCAGCACGAATCCCAGTGCTTCTCCAGGATATGGTTCAAACTCCAAGTCTGGGGCTTCGGGACATAGCGTGAGGCGATCCACTTCAACATTCCAGTAGCTCTCGCGACTCGTCAGTCGCGACCTTACTGCCGAATGTCTATCGTGTGCTTCATCGGCTCCGTGGTTTGCCCGTCTAATATCCACCCGATCCCTTTCAGACTCAAACAGATCACGTAGATTAACCCCCAGTGCTTCAGCGATGTTGGCAAGAGTCATGAGAGATGGAGTTGACTTGTCTCGTTCAACTTGTGACAAGTGACTTGCCGATAGATTGGACTTTTCTGCCAGTTTGGCCAATGTCAGCTTCCGCTTTTGTCTCATGGCCTTAATTCGTTCGCCGATACTTTCGTCCATAGGTTAACTCCAGGGAAATGCGTCGCAGTGACAATATCAGAAGATCGCGGGGGTAATGAGCGCAAAAAGAACCACAGGCTCATCGCCGCGATTCTCCAGTCGATGCTTCACAGTCGATTTGAAGTGGAGGCTGTCGCCCGGATAGAGATCATAAAATGTCTCGCCGTACCACAAACGCAACACGCCCTGCAAGACATAGTAAAACTCCTCCCCTATGTGAGCCCGGGTTTCATCTGTCGGCAGAGCTTCCCTGGCTGGTATGATCCTCATCAGGAATGCTTCAATTGTCGCGTTCGGAAACTTGGTGGATAGTACAGAGTAGGTGGTTGAGGAACCTTCAAAAGAGAAAGTCTCCCGTTCATCATGGCGGACAATGTTGGCTGTGGCAATTGTGCCAGGGAAGAAATCGGAAACTCGGGTCCCTAATGCTTCGGCAATGGCGTACAGCATGACGATGGACGGGACCGCGTTGTTGCGTTCAACCTGGGAGAGAAAGCCAGGTGTACAACCACTCCGTTCTGCCACCTCTTCGAGGGTCAGGTTCTTCTGCACACGGAATTCTTTGATGCGCTGGCCAACAGCCTGGATTACCTGCCCCATAGGATGTTTCCTCCACGTAAAAAAATTGTACCATGAATTCACTTATATGTCAAGGAATCGCATTCACACAACACGTAAGCCGGCCCATAGCGCGAGTGCCCTTGACGTGCAGGCAATGCTACCAGAACATCAGCACTGTCAGCGGCCCTCCCGGTCCACCCGCCCTGGAATGGACCTTCCAGAACTGGGGACTACGACCAACTCACGACCGAAATTTGACCAAATTTGGACAATAGTGTAAGCTGCAAACCTTGACAAACCTCACTAAACTTGATACAATATTGCTCGGCTTTCTACTCAACGATGAATTCATGCCATGTCACACTTGCAGCACACATTTTCAAGCCACGACGCAGAAGAGGCGACTGAATGCGCCTGATCTGTGTCGGATTTAGCCATCACACCGCTCCAGTCGAACTCCGAGAGCAACTGTCCTTCAGCGGCAGCAAGCTCCGAGCCGGCCTCGAGCATCTCCGACCAGCGAACGCAGAACCGCCCCTCAACATCCACGAAGCCGTCATCCTCAGCACGTGTAATCGTCTGGAAATCTACGCCTTCTCTCAAGATGCTGACGCCGGCGTAGCCCGGATATCCCGATTTCTCTCCGATATGCATCGCGTGCCAGAATCGGCCTTCACGCCCCACCTGTACATCCATCACGACGACAGCACTGCACGCCACCTGTTCCGCGTCGCCGCCGGCCTGGATTCCATGGTCGTCGGCGAGTCGGAGATTCTGGGGCAAGTGAGGCGCGCTCACGAGATAGCGCGCGGGCAAGGAGCCGCCGGCCAGATCCTTTCCGCTCTCTTCGCGAAGGCAGTGCGGGCCGGCCGGCGGGTGCGTCACGAGACGGCCATCAACGAGCGACCGGCGTCGGTCCCGTCGGCGGCGGTGGAGCTGGCCTGCGAGCAATGCGGCACGCTGGAAGGCGCGACGGTGCTGGTGGTGGGGGCCGGCGACATGGGGGCATTGACAGCCAAAGCCTTGATGAAACACGGCACGGACGGCATCATCGTCTCCAATCGCTCATACCCCCGCGCCGTTGAACTGGCCAATCAGTGGGATGGCTGTGCAGTCACCTTCGACCGCCTTACCGAGGCCATGCAAGAGGCGGACATCATCATCAGCGCCACTGGCGCGCCACACCCGATTATCAAATACGACATGATGGCCCAGGTGATGGGCCGGCGCGCTCATCGGCCGCTGCTCATCATCGACATCGCCGTGCCTCGGGATGTGGAGCCGGCGGTGGGCGAGATTGCCGGCGTGACCCTGCACGACATCGACGCCCTGCGGAGTCGCGTGGACAGCAACCTGGCGCAGCGCAAAGCCGAAATCCCCCTGGCCGAAAATATCGTGGCCGAGGAGGCCGCGAGTTTTATGGCCTGGTTCCACGCGCGGGACGTGGTCCCCACCATCGTGGACCTGCGCGATCAGGCCGAAGCGGTTCGCGAAGACGAGGTCAACCGGGCGTTGCACCAACTGCGCAATCTCTCGGATCAGGAGCGTGAAATCATTGATAGGCTGTCAAGGCGCATTGTCAATAAGCTGCTGCACGAACCTACCGTCCGCCTGAAGCGACACGCCAACGGGCACAGTGGGTTTTACTATACGGAGACTTTGAGGGAGTTGTTTGCGCTGGATGAGAG
>JBHHXF010000328.1:0-4705 GCA_046756905.1 Anaerolineae bacterium
TTCGACGGCTCGTCTATTCGTGGCTTTCAGGAGATCCACGAGTCCGACATGATTCTGATCCCTGATCCGAGTTCAGCGTTCGTGGACCCGTTTCTGGAAGTTCCAACACTGGCCGTCATCTGCGACATCCACGACCCGCTGACCCGTCAACCCTATTCGCGCGACCCGCGCTACGTGGCGAAGAAGGCGGAAGCGTACTTGAAGCAGACGGGCATCGCCGACCTCAGCTTCTGGGGACCGGAAGCCGAGTTCTTTCTGTTCGACGATGTGCGCTATGGCAGCAGCACCAACGCGGCCTTCTACTATGTGGACAGCCGCGAGGGTTGGTGGAATAGCGGCAAAGAACTGAATCCGAACTTCGGCGGGCAGATTCCGCCCAAGCGTGGCTACTTCCCGGTCCCCCCGACCGACACCCAACAGGACGTGCGCAGCAAGATCGTGCTGGCGCTGGAAGCAGCCGGCGTTGACGTAGAGGTCCATCACCACGAGGTGGCAACCGCCGGCCAGGCCGAAATCGACGTCCGCTTTGGCCCCCTGACCAACATCGCGGACAGCCTGATGATCTACAAATACATTGTCAAGAACGTGGCGCGGCAGCATGGCCTGACGGCCACCTTTATGCCCAAGCCACTATTCGAGGACAATGGCAGCGGGATGCACGTCCACCAGAGCCTGTGGAAGGGGGACACCAACGTCTTCTTTGACGAGGCCGGCTACGCCCAAATCTCGGAGACCGCCAAGTACTACATCGGCGGTTTGCTGAAGCACGCGCCGGCATTGCTCGGACTGGCCGCACCGACCACGAACTCGTACCGTCGGCTGGTGCCAGGCTTCGAAGCGCCTGTGAACCTGGCCTACTCCCAGCGCAACCGGTCGGCCATCTGCCGCATTCCGGTCTATTCGGCCAGCCCGAAAGCCAAGCGCGTCGAGTTTCGCGCGCCCGACCCCAGTTGCAACCCCTATCTGTGCTTCGCCGCCCTGCTCATGGCCGGTCTGGACGGGGTTCAGAACCGCATCGATCCCGGAGAGCCTATGGACAAGGACCTGTACGAACTGCCGCCCGAAGAACTGGCGCTGATTGAGCAAGTACCCGGTTCGCTCGGAGATGTTCTCGACGCCCTGGAGGCTGACTACGAATTCCTGCTCAAGGGCGATGTGTTTACACCAGACCTACTGGAGACCTACATCGCCTACAAGCGTGAGCACGAGGTGGACCCCGTGCGGATGCGGCCGCACCCCCACGAATTCACGCTGTACTACGACGCCTAAGCGAGGTCGTAGACAGGTGCCGGTCACTTTTCTGAAGTGACCGGCACCTTTTTGTGAACCAAATCAGTTCGAGTTGGCGCCGATGTCGTACGTATGCCAGCCGCCGGCGCCTTGCTCCACCCGCAGCGTGAACGGCGTGGAGTCCCCTGCGACCACCTCCTCAGCGACCACTTGGCTCTCAGCCACCAGAATCTGCCCCTCGGGGTCGTAAAGAGCCACAAATACAGCCACCTCGGTCCTCGTCTCGTCCGACGTGTTTGTGACCTCTCCCTGGAAGATGGCCGGCGTCGTGCCAGGCGCTGGCGCAGAGACATCCACGACCAGATCCGCCGGCTCGAGGGCTTGCGACGGTTGTGAGATCACACCCAGCGAAAAGTGGTCGTATGCCAGCGGCCCTGAAGCAGTCCGAATCTTGAATGGCGACGTACCGCCGGCTGGGAGTTGCAGCCGGAACACCTGGCCAGCCATGGCGTTGACCACGCGCCCCTCGGCATCGTAGAACGTAGCCACAACACGCACATCCTGCGCCGGCTCCCCGCCATCGTTCCGGGCCTCGCCCACCACATTCAACCACTCCACAGGAATTCCCAGGACAGAGCGAGTCTCAAGATATGCGCGCTGCGTGGTCAGGTGAATCTGGTCCTGCCAGGCCCCATCGGCCGGCGCGTACGTGATCCCGACGAAACGCGGCGTGTCCGCATCAGGAATCTGGCCGGAACTGATATTGAGATGGAAAGGCGTGCGCTCACCCGGCGCCAAAACCCCGAGGCGACCGTGCAGGCTCTGGACCAGGCCGGCGTTTGTCACCTCACCGTCATCGCCGTAGAAGGCCGCGAACGCCCGAACCGCGCGGATCGGTCCCGACGTCCTGTTCTCCACCTCGCCATAGATGTCGAGCCACTGAGTGACGCCAATGACGTCACCGTTTTCGTCGCGCAGCGTGCCGGACCCTCGTGCCATATATCCCACCTGGGCCGGCAGACTCACCGGCGCCGGCCTGTCCGCCGGGCGATAGGCCACCTGCCAGCGCAGCCGCGCATAGTCCCTGGGGCCGTAACGTAGTACAGCCCGCAGCGGGCGCTTCTGTCCCACACCGATGACGTCCTCGTACAGGCTGCTGGCCCCACGACCCGAATCCACCACGTTCAGGACGTCGCCGAATGCATCGTACAGCGTGACGACGGCCCGCACGCTGGCCATGTCCACATCGGTACCGTTCACGACCTCGCCCAGGAAATACTGCCAGCCCGAGCTCTCGTCCACGTAGGTGTTTGTGGCCGACGGCGTCACCTGCGGCAGCGGCCCCTCGGACGTAGGCTCGTAGTCCAGGTACAGGCTGTGTGAGATGTAGCCGGCGGGGACTGACAACATGATCCGAAAAGGCGTGAGTTCACCCGGCCCGAGTATCGTCTGATAAGCTGGCTCGGTCGCGTGCTCGATGAGCTCTCCGTCGTCGTCGAGCAGGGCTGCGATGACGTCGAGGTCGCGCACGGTGGCCTGGCCGGCGTTCCCCACTTCGCCGACGATGAAGAGGAAAGTCTCCGCTCCGATAGTTTGAGTGAAGGATGATGACGAAACGACGCGCACATCCGCCGGCGACGGTGTCACAGGCGTCGTTGGGGTGGGGGTGGCCGCCCAGGAGCCGGAGGAGGCGTCTCTGGCCACAAACGGCAGGAATGCACGCGGTTCCTGCTGCGCGCCGGCGGGGAACAACAGCAGCAGCGCGATCAGACCGGTGGTGATGAATGTGGGCAGGAGAATTCGTTTCATGTGGGATCCATGTTTCTGGCTCAACTAGTGTTCGAGGGGTACAGACGAGTCAGTGGGTCCGGCGTGAGCCCCCCTCTAACTCCCCCCAGAGGGGGGAGGATAGCCATTCTCCCCCCTCTGGGGGGAGTTAGAGGGGGGAGGGCCCAACATCCGAAGTCCCTACCCCACAAATTCGAGTTGACCCACGTCCCTTTACCTGGCCGCCACGTAGGTGATGCGCAACACCGGCGGATGCTCACCGGGGATGCGGACTCCTCCTCCGCCGTCCCAGGCGAACAGGTGACGCCCGACAAACTGCGACAGCCGATCCAGAACCATGTTGGTGCGGAACGATACGCGGCCGGTCGTTGCAACACGCTGTTCCAGCAACGCTGCCTGATCCCGATCAAACCGGAAGACATTTACACGCCCCTTGCCGAGATCCTCCTCGCTGAGGGTGGGTCTGAGCGTCGCATCGATGCCGGCCCGCTGGACCATATAGAATTTCACATCGGGCCAGGCGCTGTCAACGCTATCATCCAGGACATCAACCGTCCACTCTGCATCGGCGTCCGCATCCAGGTACCTCGTCTCCTGGCCTGTCAGGTCCAGTTCAGCTTTCGCGATGTGAGCGTTGCTGGGCACCTCCGAGGCCAGGTCGAACTGGGTGACACCGTACCAGCGCGTCTTGTCAGTGGTAACACCGGTCCACAGTCGGGAGCCGCCCAGAGATGCCCCCGTTACATCGCGGCTATTGACGAAGCCAGTCGCCGCCCGGTCAGCTTCCATTACCAGTTCGCTGACTTCATAGTCGAAGTCTACATCCACAAGGTTCACGGCAATGTTGGTCGGGCTGCTGTCGTACATAATCATAAGGCCGGCGGCCGAGGGCCTGGCAAGCGCGCCGAAGGAATCTGCGAAGAAATCGATCGCCTGGGTGTCTACCACATCGACCGACGCCCGATCGACGGCGTAGAGGGAATTCGCGCCATCGAAGGTGAAGCGGGCCGGCGTCTCGAACGCACCTTCCGGCGCCACATCCACCAGTGTCTCCTCCAGGGCATCGAACACCGCTATCCAATAGTCAAAGGTCAGGTTCTCATCGCCCAGGCCCATGTCTTCGGCCAGCACAGGCAATATGATGTTTGTGGTCAACAGGTCGGTGTTTGTGTAGAACTCCAGAGACAGCGTGCCATCTACCTGATCAAACAAAGCAGTCACGTTGACGCCTGACCGCTGACCTGTAGTCAGCAGGCCGAGATCGGAATTGAAGAGGATGTAATCGGCTGTGCGATCCTGATTTATGTCGATGTAGATGTCGGCTTCCATCTGAACCGGATGAATCCGTGGGGCGTGGGTCGCGAAGGCGAACTCAAGGAGGTTTCCGAGCCCTTCGATGGGGGTGTTGCGCACGCCCACAGCCCGCACATCGGCCGCATCGGGGGTTCCATTCTCGTTGGGGTCCAGGCCGGCCAGGGTGAATACCTCCGCCGTACCCGGTATTGCCGATCTATTCTCCAGTTGCAGTGTGGTTCCATGCTCAGGGCCAAACTCGTTCAGCGTCACGCTGGCCGGCTGGGCTGTGATGTCGGCCGACTTGCGGGCCAGCAGGTAGACTGGTACGGATAAGGCAGCGGGCGCGTCAACGCCTATCTCAAGCGTGGTCGTAGTGGCGACTTCAGTCGCT
>JBHHXF010000329.1:0-4695 GCA_046756905.1 Anaerolineae bacterium
CAGCCAGGTGCTGGGCACAGGGGCGTGGACGGCGCATGGTGGCCGGCAGTGGGTGTCGTTGGGGCCGGTAGAGTTGTGGCGGGGCTGGCTGCCGTTGGTGGTTAGAGATTAGAGATTGGAGATTGGGGAGTTGACGGCAGCCACAAGCCATAAGCCACAAGACGTATGACGTAAGACGCAAGACGGAATAATCCCATGCACCGCTTCTGGATCCTGTTCGCCTGCCTCCCCCTCCTCCTCGCCCCCCAGACCCCCGACGAACTCCACCCCACGCCCTGGTCGGTGGACTTCGTGGGCCAGGGCGGGTCCACCCTGGACGGCCAACCGTTGCCGGCGGGGGCCGTGGTCCGTGCCTACGACCCCACGGGCACACTGGCTGGCCGTGCCGAGGTCTCCCTGGCCGGCTGGTACCTCCTCGCCGTCTACGCCGACGACCCTGCGACGACTGCCCTGGACGAGGGAGCCGTGGCCGGCGACCCCATCACCTTCACGGTGGATGGTCATCCGGCGGTGCCTCTGGGGCCGGACGCAGCGGTGTGGAGCGGAGCGGTTGATCGGCTGCACGTGGAGCTGCGCGCCTGCACCCTGGCCGGCGACTTCGACTGTGACTGCCGCGTGACGGTGGCGGACCTGATGCGCCAGGCGCGGAGCTTCGGCGTGTTGCGGGGGCAGGCCGGCTACTACCCGCCCTACGACCGCGACGACGACGAGGATATTGACAGCGGGGACTTGCAGGCGGTGGCCGGCGGGTGGCGCGCGGCTTGTCAGAGATAGGCGTTCATGTTGCTCCGCCGGCATCAGATGGGCCTCGAATCCCTCGACAATCGAATTGAACAGTAGTATAATTCCCGCGTCCCAAACGGGGTGTTCCCCAGACAAGACCCTCGGAGATAAACTCGTGCCAGCAAAGTCCCACCTCAAATTGGAGAAGGAATGACTCCCATGAGAGCATCAGATCTTCCGCTGTACTACAACGCCGTAGACATCCTGGAACGAAACCTCTCTGAGCGGGCCGGCAAGGTTGCCCTGTACAGCCTGGAACGCAACATGACCTTCCAGGAAGTCGCCAATGAGGCGAATCAGGTCGGCAACGCCCTGAAGAAACTGGACATCCGCATGGGGGAGTTCGTCGGAATCCTGTGCCTTGACCGTCCCGAATGGGTGACGTCTTTCTTCGGCACCGTGAAAATCGGCGCCATCGCCATGGGCATGAACACTCTCCTCACTCCCCGCGAGTATGCCTACATGTTGCGCGACAGCCGCGCGCGAGTGCTGATCGTCCACGAGAGTCTGCTGCCGGCCATCGAGGAAATCCGGGACGATCAGCCGTTCCTCGAACACGTCATCGTCGTCGGCCGGCCCGGGCGTGCCGGCGACTTCGCCTACGACGACTGGATCAGCGGCGAATCGGCGGAACTCCAAGCGGCGCCAACCCACCGGGACGACTTCTGCTCGTTGAACTACTCCAGCGGCACCACCGGCGAGCCGAAAGGTATCCTCCACGCCCACAAGGACTACCCGCTCACCTCGCAGTTGTGGGGTGTGAACGTACTGGGCCTGCGCGAGGATGACCGCACCTTCGCCGGCGCCAAGCTGTTCTTCACCTTCGGGCTGGGCGGGAACCTGGTCTTCCCGTGGTATGCCGGCGCCAGCGTCGTGCTGTTCTCCGGGCCGCCGCGCGTCGCGACCAATGTGCTGGAGATCATCGACCGCTTCAAGCCGACCATCCTGTACAACGCGCCCACCGGCTACGCAGCCACTATGTCCGTCGATAAGTTCACCGAGCGGTATGACCTGTCTTCGCTGCGCCTGTGTGTGTCCGCCGGCGAGGCCCTGCCGGCCCCCATCTGGCAGCAGTGGAAGGAGCGGACCGGGCTGGACATCATCGACGGGATTGGCTCGACGGAGAACTTCCACATCTTCCTGTCGAACCGGCCCGGCGACATCCGCCCCGGCAGTTCCGGCAAGCCGTTCGAGGGCTACGAGCTCAAGATCGTGGACGATGACGGCAACGAAGTTCCGCGCGGCGAGATTGGCAACCTGCTGGTGAAGGGGGAGACGGCGGCACTGTTCTACCTGCACCAGTATGAGAAGAGCCAGCAGACCTTCCTCGGCGAGTGGCTTGTCACGGGCGACAAGTACTACATCGACGAGGACGGCTACTACTGGCACGCCGGCCGGTCGGACGACATGCTGAAGGTGGGTGGCATCTGGGTCTCGCCAGTGGAGGTCGAGAGTACGCTCATCAGCCACGCGGCGGTGTTGGAATGTGCCGTCGTCGGGCAGGTCGATCAGTCGAATCTGGTCAAACCGAAGGCGTTTGTGACACTGAACGAGGGCTACGCGGCGTCGGATGAGCTGGCCGGCGAGCTGATCGCGTACTGCCGGCAGAACATGGCCGGCTACAAACGCCCCCGCTGGATCGAGTTTGTGGAGGATTTGCCCAAGACAGCGACGGGCAAGATTCAGCGGTTCAAGCTGCGTAGATGAGACAACACCGCATAGTATCCTGGTTGCCCCTCGTGGCCGGCCTCATCTGGGGAACTGCCTTTCCCGCCATCGAAATCGGGCTGCGGACCTTCAGCCCGCTGGACGTCGCTTTCTGGCGCGGGTTCATTGGCGCCCTGAGCCTTGGTGGATGGCTGGCCATTCAGGGTGGCTTGCATTGGCGCTTCCCGCGGGCGACGTGGGTTCGGCTGTTTGTGCTGGCCCTGGCCGGCTCGGGTCTCTTTTGGCCAATTCAGAGCGTGGCTGTCAACCTTTCAACGCCGGTGAACGTGGCTTTTCTGATCACAACCTACCCGGCCATGCTGTCCGCCTCGGGGTTCCTGCTGGGTGAGGAGGTTCGCCGTCGGGATGTGGCCAGTCTGGTGCTGGCCCTGGCCGGCGCGTATCTCATCATCAGCGATGGCAAACTGCTACGGCTGTTCGCCAGCCAGACGTTGCCTGGCGATACGCTGGCGCTGGTAGCAGCCGTTTCTTTCGCGGCCTACATTCTGCTGGGCCGGCGGTGGCGTGAGACGATGGGCATTTCATCTCAAACGCTCACGTTCTACACGTTTGCTCTCGCCGTGCCCGTGCTTCTGCTGTTCACCTTTACTGATGGTTCATCCCTCACACCCCCCACCATCATGACAGCCGGCGCTGTCGTCTGGCTGGGGCTGATGGCCACTACCGTCGCATTCCTGGCCGTCAACCGGGGGATGCAATCGGGAGCCATCTCGCGCTCCAGTGTGCACCTGCTGGTGATTCCCCTGGTGACGGCAATCGTCTCCTGGGTCTTGTTCGGCATTGCCCTTACCGTGCCCCAGTGGATTGGCGGTGTGCTGGTGCTGGCCGGCATCGCCAACTCCAGCCGCATCTGACCACAAGCTCGGGCAAGGCGGCACCACGGGGCGGACCGTATACCCTGGGGCGGTCACGCGCTGGACAGCGCGCCGTCCTTCTGGTATATTAAACGGGATATGCACAGGACATTCCTCGGCGTGGTGCTACTGTCGGCGGGGACGCTGGCCTTTGAGATCAGCCTGACCCGCATCTTCGCTGTGGCTCAGTGGTACCACTTTGCATTCATGGCTGTTAGCGTGGCTTTGCTCGGGTTTGGAGCCAGCGGGACCGCGCTTGTGTTGTGGCCGGCGCCGGCTAGAAACCCCAGGCGTTTGGCAGTTCCCACGAGTGCAGCCTTCGCTGCAACCGTCGTAGCCAGCTATCTCGTCGTCAACTACGTGCCTTTCGACTCCTACCGCATTGCCTGGGAGCGCATCCAGCTTGTTTACCTGGCGGTGTACTACCTAGCACTGACGATCCCCTTCTTCTTCGCCGGCCTGGTCGTGGGCGCGTTGCTCTCGGCCGAGAGCTACCCGGTTAACCAGATCTACGCGGCTAATCTGGCCGGCTCCGGGCTGGGGGCGCTCGTCGCCCTAGCCGGCCTCACCTGGCTGACCCCTCCCGGCGTTGTCCTCCTCGCCGCCGCCCTCGGCCTCGCCGCTGCCGCCAGCTTCCCCCACCTATCACGCACAACGCATCACGTTTCACGTTTCACGCGACGTCCTGAGCTTGTCGAAGGGTTTCACGCATCACGTGTTGTCATGGTCATCGTGATCGTAACACTCTTGATCCTCGCATTCCGCCCGCCGAGCCTGCTCGACATCCGCTTGTCCCCCTACAAAACGCTCAGCACTCTGTTGAGATACCCCGACACACGAATCACATACACGGGTTGGAACACTTTCTCACGCGTGGATGCCGTCGAGAGCAACACCGTTCGCCTCTATCCGGGCCTGAGCTTCAGCTACGTCGGTCCGACGCCGCGTCAGGTGGGTATCGCCCTTGATGGAGACAACCTGACGCCCATCACGGCCACCGCCGATGAAGATGCGCTCGTCTTTCTCGATGCTTTGCCCACCGCTTTGCCATATCGACTCATCGATTCGCCCAGAACTCTTGTCATCGAGCCGGGAGGTGGACTCGACGTTCTCCAGGCACTGCGGCAGGGCGCATCCCACGTGACAGCCATTGAGCGCAATCCGCTCATCGTTGATGTTGTGCGCCGGCACTACGACGCCTTTTCGGGCCAGTTGTACACCCAAACTGCTGTTGATGTCGAGGTTGAGAATGGTCGCGGCTTCGCCCGTCGCGCAGTTGCCGCCGGCCAGCCCTTCGATACGCCGGCGGCTACTCAGGACGGGCCCTTCG
>JBHHXF010000330.1:0-4681 GCA_046756905.1 Anaerolineae bacterium
GCCTGATGTTCGCCAGAGGCCAACAGTTGACAAACAGGTGTGGGCCGGCTATAATGTGCGTAGTTTGCTTAACACAACACAAAGCCTGGTAGGTGTCTACCAGGCGTAGGCCACGCGCTGAGAGTGCCAGCACGTAGCCAGGGGAATTGTACCACGAGGTCCTAGCGGGTATCAAGGGGCGTTCCCTCAGCTCCAGCTTTGGCATTTTTGGCGTAACGGCCAGAGATGCTATCCCCACAAGATGTAGTGGCTGGAAGGGCGAGATCCACTGCATGTTGTGGTTGAGGTGCGGGCGTAGCTCAATGGTAGAGCCCCAGCCTTCCAAGCTGGTCGTGAGGGTTCGATTCCCTTCGCCCGCTCTGGCCTGAGTTTGTCGCAGGGCTTCTCAGGGCCCGTAGCTCAGTGGTTAGAGCAACCGGCTTGAGTCGGGCCGGCTAACCTCAGGGATGAATTGTACTTGAGTATGCCGGCCTGTCAAGGGCTGCCTGGGGAGTAATCTCCAGGTGATACCTGTCAAACTCGGGGAAGCCTAAGTCGCAAGATACGGTAATCCCGAGCCAAGCCTCGATCCGAGGAAGGTGTAGAGACGAGACGGCAGGCACCCCTCGTGGGGGGTGAAGGGATCGTCCAGCCCACAAACTCGAAAGGGGCAGCGAAAGCTGTAGTGGGATGCATAACCGGTCGGTCGCAGGTTCGAATCCTGCCGGGCCCATTCTTGGAGATTGGAGATTGGAGATTGGGGATTTTGGGTCGTCCTCCCATTCAGTCTCTCTAACCTCCAGCCTCTAATCTCCCCCGCATAACGCATGATACCCGCGTGAATTTCCGTTCCACTTTCCCCAAGCTGGTCCCTTGCCCCGTGGCCGGCGAGCAGCCTCACGTCCGGTTCTTGCCCGGAACACCCGACTATGATACAATTATCTTTTATGAAGAGAGTGAATCTATCTGGGATGCTGTCCATGCTGTCCGGCCTGCCGGGCTATTCCGAACTGCTGGCAGAGCTGCGTGCGTGCGAGGACGCCGCAGCGCCTCCACCACCCGTCGGGTTGGCTGAAGCGGCGCGGCCGTTTGTCGTGGCCGGCCTGCACCAAGACACTTCGACTGACCCTTACCTTCCTCCAGGCGATGTCCTGAGGCCTCCGCCGAGGCGTTCATCGAAGGGCTCAGGAGAGGCAACACGGATCAGTACAGGTCTGGGCCGGCCTCTCCTGTTGATCGCTCCGGGGACTGAGCGAGCCGGTGAGTACTACGATCAACTTCGAGTCTGGACACCTGAACCGGAGCAAGTTCTGCTGTTTCCCGCTCCGACCCATCTGCCATACCAACGCACACCCTGGGATCCGCAAGTTCTTGGACAGCGTCTGCGTGTCCTCTCGTGGCTGTATCTGACAGATGACGAACGGCACCGGGAGCTGCGTGCAGAGGCTGGCGAAGAGTCTATGGCTCCCGTCATCGTGACATCGGCTCGCGCGCTGATACACCGAACCTTGCCCCCTTGGGACTTCGACGCCGAGGTTCGCGTCTTGAAGCAGGGTGATTGGATTGTCATGAGCGACTTACTGCGGGGGATGTATCGGCTCGGGTATCGCCCGACGGCAGTGGTTGATCAACCGGGCGAGTTTAGCCACCGGGGCGGGATCGTGGATGTGTTCCCGCCGGCCGACGACCGTCCTCTGCGCATCGAATTCTTCGGTGATGAGATTGAGTCGCTGCGGCGATTCGACCTGGACACTCAGCGCTCTCAAGAGATCATCCCCAGGGTGATGGTGACGCCGGCCCACGAGGCGCTGCCACTGCGCGGACCGACGCTGGCTCGAGAGCTAGAATCAGTGGACCTATCCACTCTGCATCCGCTGGCCCAGGGAGAGTTTCAACGGTATCTGGACCATCTGGCTGAGGGCGACACCTTCCCAACTATCGGCTTGTTCCAGCCATTGTTGCACCCCGAAGCCGCAACACTTTTGGACTACTTCCCCTCCGAGGGCCTGATCGTTGTCGATGATTGGGGACAACTGGACGCCGTGGCTGACCAACTGGCCGGCCAGGCAGACACTCAGCGGCTGGAGCAGGAGGAGGCCCACGAGATTCCGCGCGGATTCGAGGCGTCTCCGTATGCCTCCTGGGCCGACCTGCGCCGCCGGCTGCTGGAACGCCGGCCCCTGATGCTGGGACACACTCGCACCGAGAGCAGCCGAGATGACCACTCGCCCCGCGACGGACATCCCTCGGACTCTGTAGCACATCGGCTAGCCGCGAGCTTCAGACCTAGCCCGCGCTACGGCGGCCAGCTTAAGGAGGCCGTCGCGGATACAGTAGAGATGGCCGGAAAAGGGCACGGTATCCTGGCCGTGACGCGCCAGGCGCCCCGCCTGGCCGAGCTTTATGAGGACTGGGGCATCTACATCACCCCACAGCAGACTGTGACGGCGCCGCCCAAGCCGGGCTCCATCATCCTAGTTCACGGACAGCTAAGCGAGGGCTGGACGTTGGAACCACCTGGTGGACAGTTGCCGGAGCGTGTGATCGTCTTGTCGGATGGTGAGCTCTTCGGGTGGCGGATGCCCAAACGTCGCCGGCAGCCGCGCCGGCGACGGGACACCTCCGAAGCCTTCTTCGCTGATGTATCTATCGGTGACTACGTGGTCCACGTTGAGCATGGGATCGCCGCCTACCGTGGTCTGGTCAAGCTGGAACTGGGCGAGTCTGAGCGAGAGTACCTGGTGCTCGAATACGACAAGGGCGACAAACTCTATGTCCCGACTTACCAGGTTGATCGCGTGGCCCGGTACGTGGGCGTGGGTGACCAACCCCCCAGGATCACCCGGCTTGGAACTGCCGACTGGGAACGGGTCAAACAGAAGGCGAAGAAGGCCGTCGAGGAGATTGCCAGGGAGCTGTTGGGCCTGTATGCTGAGCGGGAGGTCGCGACGGGTCATGCCTTCGGGCCGGACACATCGTGGCAGGCTGCACTGGAAGCAGCGTTTCCCCACGTGGAGACGGAAGATCAGATTGAGGCTAGCGAGGACATCAAGCGCGACATGGAGTCCGAGCGACCGATGGATCGACTTCTGGTGGGTGATGTCGGCTTCGGCAAGACGGAGGTTGCCATTCGAGCAGCTTTCAAGGCCGTGATGGACGGCAAGCAGGTCGCGTTGTTGGTGCCAACGACGGTTCTGGCTCAGCAGCACTACAACACGTTTCGAGAACGGCTCGGGCCGTTTCCCATCGCCGTGGAGATGCTATCCCGCTTCCGCTCGACATCTGAGCAGAATAAGATTCTGAAACGGCTCATTAGTGGGGAGATTGACGTGATCATCGGCACCCACCGGCTGATCCAGAAGGACGTGGCGTTCAAGGACCTGGGTTTGCTGATTGTGGACGAGGAGCATCGGTTCGGTGTAAAGGCCAAGGAACGGTTGAAGCAGATGCGCGCGACCATCGACGTACTCTCGATGACCGCTACGCCGATTCCCCGCACGCTGCACATGTCCCTGACTGGTGTACGAGATATGAGTACTATCGACACGCCACCGGACGAGCGCCTGCCTATCACGACGCAGGTAACGGAATGGGATGACGAGTTGATCCGGCGGGCTATCCTGCGCGAGCTGTCGCGGGGTGGGCAGACGTTCTTTGTACACAACCGGGTAGCGACGATTGAGTACACGGCCGAACGGCTGCGCCGGCTAGTCCCCGAGGCGATCTTTGCAGTGGCTCATGGCCAGATGCCTGAGGTTCAGCTTGCGGAAACGATGCTTGCTTTCGCTGCCGGCGACATCGACGTCCTGGTGTGCACCTCGATTATTGAAAGCGGGCTGGACATCCAGAATGCCAACACGCTTATCGTTGACAATGCGGATATGTTTGGCCTGGCGCAGTTGTACCAATTGCGTGGCCGGGTGGGTCGTGGCGCGCTGCGAGCCTTCGCCTACTTCCTTTACCGGAAGCATCGGGAGTTGCCGGAGGATGCTCGCAAGCGGCTGCAGACGCTGATGGAGGCGACAGAGCTGGGGGCCGGCTTCCGGATTGCCATGCGCGACCTGGAAATTCGCGGGGCCGGCGATCTGCTGGGCTCGCGCCAACATGGCCACATCAGTGCTGTTGGATTCGACCTGTATACCCGACTCCTGGCCCAGGCCATCAAGGAGTTGAAAGCCGATCAGCACGCGACGAAGGGCGAGGGGGAACCCACAGACGAAGGCATCGTTGATGCTGAGCGTGCTCTGCTGCCGGCCATCAACCTGCCCATCGATGCATTCTTGCCAGAGAGCTATGTGTCGGAGGAGCGCCTCCGACTGCGTCTCTACCGGCGGATGAGCGAGGTCAGCAGCATGGCCGATGTGGCGGCTATGGTTCGAGAGTTGAAGGATCGCTTTGGCGATCTTCCATCGGAGGCCGAGAACTTGATATACCTGCTGCGGCTCAAGGTGTTGGCGGCACAGGCCGGTGCGCAGTACGTCACTCGCGAAGGGAAGACGGTCGTTATCAAGCTGGCCGGCGCGGGACCGCGACAACGTGCGGCGATCCTCCGCCGGTTCGATGGCCGGCTGCGCGTGGGGCGGGATCAGGTGTGGATGCCGGTTGTTGAACAGGGCGGCCAGTGGAGGCGGGACTTGGAGCGGGCACTGGAAGACTTGGCTGAAGGCAGCAACCAGTGATCAGTGTCCGGTGATCAGTAGTT
>JBHHXF010000331.1:0-4666 GCA_046756905.1 Anaerolineae bacterium
TTAGTGTCTGGTGATACATCCGTTACTCCTTCATTAAACCGAAATTGTGGTGAAAAAGAAACTTCTGGTGAGACGAGTCGCCAGCCGTAGCGAGGCCGTGAAACGTGATGCGTGAAACGTGATGAAAGTGCGGGAAGGCCTTTTCACGTTTCACGCATCACGTTTCACTCACGGCCTCGCCGGTAAATTCAAGCGGAAGCATACTACGGCACAGGGAGAGGCGTCAACCCGCCGACCACGAGCCTAGACAGGCAAGCCCAAAATCCCTATAATTGAGCCGGCTAGAAGAATCGAACGCGTGAGGTGAATTGCATGGACAACAACGAACCGCTGATAACCTTCTTCGCGATGGGCAACATTGCGCAAGGGACAAAGGAACTTCTCGGGGAATATGTGCGCCGGCGTGACAAACCACTGTCGCCTGACGGACAGAAGTACCTGACATTCACTTTGCATCACATCGACCACGTTCGAGAGGGATTCAAGATCACGCTGCGCACCGATGGAGTGCGCGACCTGTCGGAGCTGCGAGATCTGATTCAGCAGACGCTGATGACGTGGGATTGGCTTGATTCTTACAACTTGAAGCTTGAACCCGATACTCAGATTCGCTATCCGCTAAAACAAACGCTGGCCTTTGCCCACTCCTACGTAACACTGGGGGTTTTACCTCGACTGCCGGCCCGGGCGGTGACATACCCAGACACTCCGCCCACCTACGCCGACATCCCCGTGCCGCACACGCCGGGCGAAATTCTGGCTCGCATTGACGAGTTGGAGGTGGTACTATCCGAGACCACGGCGAAACCGGGGCGTGAGGCAGCCCCGGAACCGCTGCGTCGCACCTATGGCTTTTTTGAGACCAGCGCCTGGCTCGTGTCGCGCCACTTGGGGTTGTTCTTGGGTGAATGATTCTGACTGCAAGTAGGGGCGAGGCAAGTCGGATTGATGGCTCATAAGCAAACGAATCTGCTCTCCGACACTTCGGCCATGCTCAGTGCAAGCTTGCCTCGCCCCTACTCCTATCGGCCTCGTCCCTGGAGACCTGCATGCGTAAACTCGTCCTTGCCCTCATCCTGCTCCTCCTGATCGGCCTCGGCTTTTGTGCTGTGGCCTTTTTTCAAGTCACCACCATTGATGAGCCGATTCGCTCGCGCGCCAGGCCGGCTCTTTCGCAGTCTGTGCAAGAGCGCCTGCGGCCACTGCGCGCGCCTGAGGTGCTGCGCTTCTCACCCCGCTGGGATGCCGAAGACGTCGGACCGCGTGCGCCGGTGTCTATCTCATTTCTGACCGACATGAACTACGCCTCCACTGAGGCGAACATCCACATCGAGCCGCCAGTCGCCGGCTCCTTCAAGTGGCACGAGAAGACCATCACCTTCGCGCCGGCAGAGCCGTGGCCACTGAACACCGAAGTCACGGTGCGGGTGGATCGCAATGCCCGCAGCCAGTTGTACCGCCGCATGATCGAGCCATTCCAGTGGAGCTTCCACACGCTGGGGCCGCCGAATGTTGTGGAAACCGAGCCGGCCCCAGACGCCCGATACGCCTACATCGACAACCGCATCGGGCTCCGCTTCAACCGGCTGATGGACCGCACTTCGGTAGAGAGCCGGCTGCGCATCCAGCCCGAGCCGCTCAACATGGCGTTGGAATGGCAGGGCGAGCAACTCCTGATCGGCGGCGCGTTTCGGCCCTCGACCGAGTACACCGTCTCCTTGCTAAAGGGGGCGCAGGACGTGGCCTACGGGTTGGCGACCGAGGAAGACCTCACCTGGTCTTTCACCACCACCCAGCGCTACCCGTATCTGGCCATCGTTGGGACGGGGCGCTTTGCGTCGGTGCAGGCCGGCCAGCCGGCGCAGCTCATACTGGAACTGGTCAACATCAGCCAGATCGACTTCAAGCTGTACCGCATCGACGCGCCGACTTACCTCCGGATGACCGGCTTCCGCTACGACGACTGGCTGTACTTCGAGCCTGAGTCCGACCCACTGCGCACGTGGATGGTCAAGCCCAACACGCCGGCCGATGAGGAGGTGCAGCGTCCGCTGGAGATTGATCCGCTGGAGCCGGGCCTGTACTTCCTGACCGCCACAGCGCCCGAGGCGGCGGCTGAGGGGCAAGTGCTCATCGCCGGCCAGACGGCGCTCACCCTCAAACGCTCTCCGACGCAGATTCTGGCCTGGGCCACCCGCATGGACGACGGCGCGCCGGTGGCCGGCCTCTCCCTCCAGGCGTACAACGGCGACGGCGAACTCATCGCCGAGGGCCAGACCGACGAGGACGGCCTGTGGTTCACCCGATTCGCTGGCGAGTCGGAGCAGGTCCATGTCATCGCCACCGCTGGCGGCGACTTTGCGGCCGCGACGGACTTCTGGCAGCAGGGCATCGAGCCGTGGCAGTTCGAGGGCGTTCAGTGGCAGGGGGATTTCCGACCGCGCGCGCATCGCGTATTTCTGTACACCGACCGGCCCATCTACCGTCCGGGGCAGACGATGCACTTCAAGGGTGTGGTGCGACAGAATCGAGCAGGGGAGTACGAGCAGCCGCCGGCCGGCACGCCGGTGCAAATCAAGATCACCAACTGGACGGATGACGTCCTCTACGACAAGACGTTGGAGACGACACCTTTCGGCTCCATCTTCGACAGCTTCGATCTGGGCGATGAGCTTGGCCTGGGGCAGTGGCGGCTGCTGGCCCAGATCGATGGCGAGGAGTACGAGACCACGTTCCAGATCGAGGAATATCGCAAACCGGAGTACGCGGTGGATGTACGGTTCGACGTAGGGGCGAGGCAGGTCGGACCGACGGTTCATGAACAGATTGACTTGCTCTCCGACCTGCCTCGCCCCTACATCAATGGCGACACGTTCCAGGCCACGGTGAACGCTCGCTACTTCTTCGGCGCGCCGGCCGCCGGCGCCCAAATCCGCTGGACCCTGTACGCCAACGACTACTACTTCCCCTTCCCCGACGACTCTTTCCGCGACTTCGCGGCTCAACCGCTCTACTTCGGCTATGGCCGCGAGATCGCCCGTGGCGAAGGGCTGGCCGACGACTCCGGCACGCTCATCATCAGCCAGCCGGTGGACATCAGCAGCGAGGACCGCAGTCAGGTTTTCACGCTGGAGGCCGAGGTGACGGATCCGGCAGCTCAGCCGGTCAGCGGCCTGGCGTCGGTGTTGATCCATCGCGGCGAGTTCTACATCGGCGTGCGGCCCGAAAACTACGTGGCCGAGGCCGGCACCTCAACCCACTTTAAGGTTCGCACGCTGGACGTGGCCGGCAACCCGGTCTCCGACGACTTGACCTACACCATCGAGCAGGTGAGCTGGAAGCAACGCAAGACAGAAGCTTGCACTGAGCCTTGTCGAAGTGACGGTCTCTTCGAGTGGGAGGAGGTCCGCACGTCCGTCACCCAGGGCCGTTTCACGACCGATGTGGCGGGTGATGGCGTCATCGACTTCACCCCTGAAGCCGGCGGGTCATACGAAGCCCGCGTGCAGGGGACCGACAGCCGGGGTAACCGCGTGCTGGGCTTCGGCTGGCTGTGGGTTAGCGAACCAGGCCGGCTGATCTCCTGGCACTTCGGCAACAACGACCGCATCGACCTGGTGGCCGACGCGCAAACCTACCGGATCGGTGATACCGCGCGGGTGCTGGTACAGTCGCCGTACCAGGCTGCGAGAGCGCTGGTGACGGTGGAGCAGGCCGGTGTTCTGGACTACCGCGTGGTCGAGCTAAACAGCAACAGCGCCACCCTGGAGGTACCCATCGAAGAGCGCTTCTTCCCCAACGTCTACGTCTCGACGGTGCTGATCTCAAAAGATGGCCCGCCAGGCTTCAAGGTGGGCTACACCGAGCTGCGCGTACAGTCCGACGAACACCGCATCTACGTCGAGATTGAAACCGACCAGGACAAGTATCGGCCGCGGGACCCGGCGTCATACACGATCCAGACAACGGACGTGGGCGGGAACCCCGTGCCGGCCGAGGTGTCCGTTGGCGTGGTGGATGCGGCGATCTACTCGCTCACCGGTGCCGGCGCGCCCGACATCGTGGACGCCTTCTATGGCCGGCAGCCCCTGGCGGTGCGCACGGCCGGCTCGCTGGCGGTGCTGGCCAGCCGGCACAACCGGCCGGAGAACCTGGGCGGTGGCGGCGGACCCGGCGAAACGGGTGTACGCCGGCTCTTCCCCGACGTCGCCTACTGGAACCCGACAGTGATGACCGATCAGAATGGTACAGCCCGCGTCTCGTTCCAGTTACCCGACAACCTGACCACCTGGCGGGCCACGGCGCTCGGCGCTACAACCGATACGCGGGTCGGCCAGGCCCAGACGGACGTGGTCGTCACCAAGGATTTGATCGTCAGGCCGGTGTTACCGCGCTTCTTCACCGCCGGCGATCAGGCCAGCATCGGCGCGATCGTGCAGAACTTCACAGGCCGGCCCCAGTCGGTCGATGTCAGCCTGTCCACAACGAACCTGGATTTCCCGGACAACCTGCACACGCGCTCCTTCGTCATCGGCCAGGGGCAGGCGGTGCGCGTCGATTGGCCGGTGGCTGTCCCGGAAGCGGCAGACGCCACCATCACGATGCGCGCCATGGCCCCAGATGCCAGCGATGCCGTGGAGATGACCCTGCCCATCGAGCCCTTCGG
>JBHHXF010000332.1:0-4663 GCA_046756905.1 Anaerolineae bacterium
TGGTTGAGAGAAGTCGGAACGGCTGAACAGCTTTCACCGTCTGATACCTGGGATATTGTGACGGACTCGTGATAGCCAAACCGTACGATGGGCCTGGCAGATGTTGAAGCCCGGCCGCGAAGGAGAAGAAATTTGGTCGCAAACAGGATACCGAAGTGGTCACTCTCCGTTGCCCGGTTGAGCCTGTCCGCCGGCCTGATTCTGGCGGCCTGGCTCCTTTCGACCTGTGGAGCCCCGTCCAGCACCCGGTCTGAGGGGGCGAGCAGCGGCGACGTGTTGGTTGAGTATCGACTGACGGGGGGAATTGCCGGCCTCAACGATCACCTCATAGTTCGCTCAACCGGGGAAGTGATCCTTGAGAACAAGGACGGCGTCCGCGAAGTATTCACCGTGGATGAAGCCGTCGTAGGAAAGCTGCAACAGACAGTCGAGGAGACCGGGTTCTTCGACCTCGAGAGCGAGTACCGGCCGGCGCGAATCATCCCCGATGCTCTCACATACCAGATCACGTTCCAGGCCGATGGCCGCCGGCACACAGTGGAGACATCCGATGGCGCCATCCCCGAACAACTGGCGCCAATTATCGACGAGCTGAACCAGATCATTGCCAAACGCTAGGAGCAGCAAGGAGAGGCCCATGAAGAATCCCTCAATTCGACACTGGCTGCTGATTGCAGTTGCCGTCATCGTCCTGCTCATCCTCCCCACCGCCGCCGGCGCTCAGCCGGCCAGCCCGCACGTGAACCTATCCAGCCTGGAAGCGGCGTCTACGACACCGGTGACTGTCACCTGGGATTCACAGACAGGTGTGCCGGCCTTCGTCGCCGGCCGGTTCCCCAGTGGAGCGACCGCCCGCGCCCTGGCCGCCGACCCGCTCGGCGCTGCCCTGAAGTTCCTGCGCCTGCACCGCGATGCCTTTAGCATCACGGTCCCTGAGCGGGAGTTCACGCTGCTGCGCGCCGGTGTGGATCGGCTGGGCATGACCCATGTGCGTCTTCAGCAGACCTATAGGGGTGTGCCCGTGCTGGGGGCTGAACTCATGGTTCACTTCGACGCCACAGGTGATTGGATCACGTCTGTGAATGGCGACTATCTGCCCGGCCTGGCACTCCGCACGGTGAAGCCACGGATTCAATCAGACACAGCTTTGAGAGTCGCCCGCGCGGCGCTGCCCGGCAGCCGGATTCAGCGCCGGCCGGCGCTCATGGTGGTGGATGGCCGATTGGATCCCGAACTGAAAGGATCCCACCTGATCTGGCTGGTTGAATTGTACGACCACCAAGCGCCGGCTCGCAACGTCTACCTGATCGATGCTCAGGCCGGCCTGATTCTGCGCAGCTACAGCCGGCTTACCACCGGGCGTGACCGCCGAACCTACACGGCCAACCACGGGCAGGCCCTGCCGGGCACGCTGTGGCTGACTGAGGCCGGCCCTGTTGAAGGCCAGACCCCCGATGCCGATGGCCTGAACGCTCATCAATTCGCCGGTGACACCTACGACTACTACTCGGCGATCCACGGGCGCGACAGTTTCGACAACAACGGTGCTATGCTGATCGCAACCGTTCACTACGGCGCCAACTATCAGAACGCCTTCTGGAACGGCACGCAGATGGTATACGGTGACGGCTTTGCCAGCGCCAACGATGTTGTAGCCCATGAACTCACCCATGCTGTGACGGAAAATACAGCTAACCTGGTTTACGCCTTCCAGTCCGGCGCTCTCAATGAGAGCTTTTCTGATATTTTCGGTGCGATGGTAGACGATGAGGACTGGCTCATGGGCGAAGACCTGCCCATCGGCGCCATTCGCAGCCTGTCCAGCCCGCCGGCCTTCGGCGACCCCGAAAACCTGGACCAGTACGTTCCCACCTGCCAGGACAATGGCGGCGTGCACACCAACAGCGGTATCCCCAACAAGGCCGCATACCTGCTGTCCGAGGCGATAGGGCGACCGACGGCCGGACAGATTCTCTACCGCTTGCTCACCTACTATCTCACCTCCAGCTCTGGATTCAACGATGCGCGCGCCGGAGCCATTCAGTCTGCTCAGGATCTGTACGGAGCTGACAGTGATGAAGTGAAGGAAACGACGGCCGCTTTCACGGCTGTGGGTCTCGACGGTGTGAAAGAGCCGCCGCCACCCGCATGTGATTGTGCGGCTTCCGCAACGCTCAGCGACCGGTCGCTGTTTGGAGACCCTGGGTTCAGCCTTCGCGCGGCCGTCACGCTGTACCGCACGCGCGATCACCTGCTGAGCCAGACGCCGGCCGGCCAGCGGTATAGCGATCTGTACTATGCCCACACGGGGCAGATCAGCCGGCTTCTGGCCAAGGACCCGGCGCTGCGCAAGCAGGCCGCCGAACTTCTGCATTCGGTTGTGCCTGGGCTGGCCGCTCTGCTCGATGGTGAGGGCGAGCAGGTTGTGGTCACGCCGGCCACCATCCAGCAACTCCAGGCGCTGCTAGACGGCCTGGCCGCCGCCGACCCAAACGGAGACCTGGCGCATACCATCGCCGGCGAGCGATCGCGCTTGAAGTTGGATAGACTGACCAACCTCACTTTCGCAGAGGCGTGGCGATCCGTCAACCACTCCACTGAGCCAGGCGATTTTGCCCGTCATTGAACCTGTGCTAGAATTTCATTCCAGACACGTACAAAACGAGGGTGGCCTTTGAGAGTCGTAGTCTGGAGTCGAATCAAACCGCTAGGCCCGAAAAGCAACGGGCACTGGGGATTCTTTTTTCCCCAGTGCCCGTTTTTTTGGGATCATGGCAACTCCCTGGACAGACCCTAAAGGTTTCCGAAACCTTTAGGGTCTCTGTGTAGCGAAGTTGAGAAGGAGAGTCGACATGCTGAAAGATCGGCCCAGGTTGTTTGATCTGGGGAACCTAGAGCAGGAGACCCGCACTGGCAACGGCCTATATCAGCAGGACATTCTATCGGTAAGCCAGTTCGATACCGACAACCTGGCGTACGTTTTCGATTTAGCCGAAGAAATGCGTGAGATGGCGCGCCGCATTGGGGGAGTAGACCTGTTGCGCGGCAACGTCCTGGCCTGCCTGTTCTACGAACCCAGCACTCGCACATCGTCCAGCTTTATCTCCGCCATGGAGCGCCTGGGCGGGAGTGTTATCCCCATCACTCAGGGTGTGCAGTTCTCCAGCGTCTCCAAGGGTGAATCGCTGCCCGACACCATTCGCACGCTGGAACAATACAGCGATGTCATTGTGTTGCGTCATCCGGAACAGGGGTCGGCTAAAGTTGCGGCCGACTACGCGGATGTACCGGTCATCAATGCCGGCGATGGACCGGGTGAACACCCCACCCAGGCCCTGCTGGACCTGTTCACGATTCAGGACGAACTGAATCGAATCGAGGGACTGCACATTGCCATGGTGGGCGACCTGCGCTTTGGTCGAACGGTTCATTCACTAACCCGGCTGCTGGTCCAGTACGATGTCAAGCTCAGCTTCGTTTCGCCCGAGATTCTACGCCTGCCGTTGGTGATTATGAACGAGGTGCGGGATGCCGGCCTGGATGTGCGAGAGACTCACAGTGTCGCCGACGTCATCGACACCGCCGACGTCCTGTACATCACTCGCGTGCAGAAGGAGCGCTTCTCAGATCTGAGCCAGTACGACGCCGTGAAGGACTATTACACCATCACACCGGAGTTGATGGCGAAGGCCAGGGACAAGATGATCGTGATGCACCCGCTGCCCCGCGTCGGTGAAATCGAATATGCAGTTGATAGCGATCCACGCGCCGCGTACTTCCGACAGGTGCAGAACGGCATGTACATCCGCATGGCGCTACTGGCGGCCGTTCTGGGTAAGGCCTAGGGGCGGCCGCTGGGGGGGTGGCTTCTTGCAATATGACAACGAATTCAGGGATTCATCGAATGGCATTCGTTCAATCCCCGAAATTTGTTGTCATATCCACCAGTGGAGAATGACTCAATGAGCCGTGGTTTCTTTGAAATGCTCGAGCACACCATCGAGCAGAACGGTAGCTTGCTTTGCGTCGGTCTAGACCCGCGTCTGGAGTGGATCCCAGATAGGGACGTGCTAGGGTTTAACCGGCGGATGGTTGACGCAACGTCCGACCTGGCATGTGTCTACAAACCGAACGTCGCCTTCTACGAAGCGTTGGGCATTGAGGGACTGACAGCACTGAAAGCGACTATCGACTACATCCACGCCAGGGGGTTGCCCGTGATCCTGGATGCCAAGCGGGGTGACATTGGCTCCACTGCGCGGGCCTACGCGCAGGCAGCTTTTGACGTGTGGGAGGTTGATGCTATCACCGTCAACCCCTACCTGGGAGGCGACGCGTTGGAGCCGTTCATTGCCCGCCAGGACAGAGGAATCTTTGTGCTGTGTCACACCTCGAACCCCGGCGCGCAGGATTTGCAAGACCTGGAGGTGGCCGGCCTACCCCTTTACAATCACGTCGCCCAGCTCGCGGGGCGCTGGAACCAGCACGGCAACATAGGCCTGGTGATCGGTGCTACCTATCCCCAGGAGATCGCCGCCATCCGCGCCGATGCGCCGGATAGCTGGTTTCTGATCCCCGGCGTGGGAGCCCAGGGCGGCGATCTGGAAGCAGCAGTCAGCGCAGGCCTCAACGCCGCCGGCCACGGCCTCGTCATCAACGCCGC
>JBHHXF010000333.1:0-4662 GCA_046756905.1 Anaerolineae bacterium
ATTCAGCCCCCCGCTGCCGGCGGTTGAAACCGCGCCTACCATTGCGAAGCGCTGTCCTGAGGCCCCTCCCGAGCCTGTCGAGGGGCCTGTCGAAGGGTCGCCCCCTTCGACAGGCTCAGGACAGGCTTCGGCGACTCGCAACCCAACCGGCGGAGGCCTGTCCTGAGTGCGTCGAAGGGCCGGTTTCGCAAGCGCGACGCCCTGAGGTCCCTCCCGAGCCTGTCGAGGGGCCTGTCGAAGGGTTGTCGCGAATTCATTCGCCGGGCGCCCTTTTTACGTGACACATGAAGAGAGGCTCCTCGGTACAGAACCCAGGAGCCTCTTTTGACTCTATTGGCGGAGGTATGGCTGTTCAACCAGCTATTTCTGGTCGAGCAGGTAAGTGACCAGGGCTTTGATCCGCTCTTCCGAGAGGACCTGGCCGAAGGATTGGGGCATCACACTCGCTGGACAGGGTCCCTGTGGACACGCCGGCGCGATGTACGCATTGGGATCAACGATGGACTGGCGGATGTAGACCTCCGCACTCTCATCGCCAGCCTCTGCGATGCGCTCCACGGCCACAGTACCGATGTGGGTAAGGTCAGGACCGACCTGGCCCTGAGAAACACCCTCGATTGTATGGCAACTGGTACAACCTTCGGACTTGAACAACTCTCCACCTACGGTGACCAACTGCGATTCGGGAATGGGTGTTTCCTCGACTTTCACGACGCTTTCTGGCAACTGGCCAGCGGTCGACTCCCAATTCAAGATGAAGTTCGTAATGTCCTGGATCTCGTCGTCGCGCAAGGGACCACCAATCTCCTCACTCCACGGTTGCATCACTGTGCCGGGCCGGCCCGCAGAGATCGCGCTCTTCACATAGCTTTCCACGGAGCCAGTCCAATCCATCTGTGAGATACGGCCGTCCGGCCCGGTGCCAAACAAAACCGGGGTGTTTAGAGTAGGACCGGTTCGCCCCTCACCATAAGTTCCATGACAGAGTGAACAGCGAGCCTCGTACAAGGCAGCCCCATTCTCGATAGATCGCGCGTGCTGTGCCTGGGTCCGCTGATCTAGTCCAACCGCCAGGTCATTGACACCGACGAAGAGGATAATCAATATGGTCGCCAGAATCAGCAACAGTCCAGCCGTAATCTCAAGACGTGTCATGGGATGTCGTCTCCTGTGTCAGTCGTGCTTGGATTCGCGGTGAATGAAGGCGGTCTGTTCAGCGACCGTGTTCTCAGGTTTCTTATTGGGATCCTCCCAGTCAATCCGAAATGTAACCCGCTTGAGGTCCTGTTGCCACGGCTCGATGATCATTGTAGCCTGTGTCCCTTCGCCGAACGCTTCCACAGTCTGCGCTTTGAAGTCCGCCAGGATTTGTTCAAAGCGATTTGGGTTATCGGGAATGACGAACTCATCGACGTCATATACACCGATGGGAAGATTGTCGTAGCCCAGTTCCCGAACCGGACCGGGGCTGGTCACGAAGATACCAACCCCTTCCTCAGGGATGAACGCCTGGAAGATTTCAGCTTGCGGAGGAGCCGCAATGCCCCAGGCCGGCGTCCCCATGTAGCTTAACATCCCAAGAACGATGACAAAGACGAGACTCAGGAAGATGGCGATCGGGCGGTTCTTCGCCAGCCGGCTCGGGTTCCGGTCGATGTACGGAACTGCAAACAGCAGGCCGAAAATCGCCGTCGGCAACACCACACCCATGAGCGTCTTGTCCCCCAGCTTCAACAGTCCCTGGATCCACAGGAAGTACCAGGGTGATTTCGTGTGGAAGGGCGTCCGCTGTGGGTTGGCGTGGTGCTCCAGTGGAGCATGGTATCCGGTTGTCACGAGCAGCGACATGATGAAGAGGCCTAATGCCGTCAGGAATATCTCGTGCGTCAGGAGGTTCGGGATCAGGTCAATGCGCTGTTCGGCGTGCTTCTTCTCGTCGGGTGGGAGATCTCCTTCCTCGACCGCAGCCGGCAGTGAAATGCTATGCTCTCGCGCGACCTTGTAGTAGTGGATGCTGATGAAGACAATGGCGACCAGCGGCACCAGCAGGATATGTAACAGGTAAAAGCGTAACAACCCGCCGGCACCAATGTCCGGTGCGCCTCGCAACAGAAGGTTTGCCTGTACGCCACCCACCGGAGCCGCGTCCGCCATGCTTGTGCCAATAGTCACAGCCCAATAGGCCAATTGATCCCACGGCAAAAGGTAGCCGCTGAAGCTCAACAGAAGGGTCGCCAGCAACAATATTACACCGGTGAGCCAGGTGAACTGGCGAGGATGTTTGTAGGACCCCGTTAGATATACCCGCAGGGCGTGCAGAACGACGGCGGCCACCATCAACTCGGCCCCCAGCCGGTGCAGGTCCCGCATAAACTGACCGAAAGGCACGTTACCCAGGATATTGAGCATATCGCTGTAGGCCGTGTCTGGCGAGGGTGCGTAGAAGATCATCAGGATGAGGCCGGTAATGGTCTCGATGACGAAGAAAAAGGCGCTGAAAAAGCCCAGGCGGAACGTGTGCGTAAACCATGTCGAGCCACGCTGATAATACTTGGGGCGAATGTGAAGGATGAACGACTTGACGTGTGCCTTATAACGAGGGTTCGGACGCTCTGTTGCCTGGTCACCCCGAAGAATGGCCCGCAGTTCGCGGAGGCCAATGCCGGCCATGACGGCCCGGGTTGTCTCCTCTGCCTTCCCTATGACCTGATTCTGCCACCAGTCAACCGACGTGAAGCGGTCCACGTAGGACTGGACTTCGGTGCGCAGATCGCGGAGTCTACCGAGATTAATCACGACACCCCACCTCCTTACTTGGACTTTCCACGCAGTAGCTTGCCAGTATCGATCACCACCCGCGCATTCGGATCCGAGACTGGCACCGGAGCGGGACCTTCACCGCTGGCTATTTGTGTCTCTGCTACATTACCCGCCTGATCCACGATCTGAACGGCGAAGCTATCCAGGTTCCGGGGCGCCGGCCCCACCAGGTACTGACCGGTCCGCGAGAACTGGGACCCGTGACACGGGCAAATGAACCGGTTCTCCGTCGGGCGCCATTGGAACAGGCAACCCAGATGGGTACACACGATGTAGAGTGCGTAGACCCCCTCGTCCGAACGGACAAGCCAAAACCGCCCTTTGCTGTTCTTGTCCGGCGCTGCGGTGGTATCTGGCAGATTGCTAGCCGGTCCCAGGGGGAATACGCCACCAAATTCGCCGGCGCGGAAGCGGGGCATAGCAAACAGGTAGCTCGCGCCGGCCACCTCGGCAGTGAAGATGCCGAGCGAAGCCAGCCATGCGTAGTTCAGAAACTCGCGACGGGATAGCCCCTCGCCTTCTTCGATCTCAACCTCAGTCGCCGGCTGATCAACTGTGGTAGCTTCAACACTCATACCGAACTCTCCTCAGGAACCCATCACCTTGTTCGCGTTTGCGAGGATTGTACAAGATAGAGCTCACTTCAACTGTAAGTGTAGACCCATTTTGTGGCATCTCCCAGGGTGGGATGATACCGCAAGATATTATAATAGTTAACTCTCGATTGTCAAGGCCAGGTCAAGAACCGATCAACCCTACCCGTTCGCCATATTGGCGCTGATAATACGCCCGGTACTCGCCGGACTTGATCTTGCGCCACCACCACTCGTTCTCCACGTACCAGGCCACCGCTTTCACGATGGCCTCGTGCGGCGTATGGCGCGAAGTCCACCCCAGGGCCTGGAGTCGGCTGATATCCAGCGCGTACCGCCGGTCGTGACCTGGACGATCCTCCACGTGCTGTATCAAGTCGTATGGCTTGCCCAGCGTGTCCAGAATTAACTGCGCCATGTCGATGTTGTGCATCTCCTGGCCGGTGCCGACGTTGTACACCTGACCGATTTCGCCACGACGTAGCACCAGATCGATGGCCTCACAGTGGTCCAGGACGTACTGGTAGTCCCGCATCTGCCGGCCATCGCCGTACAGCGGCAGAGGCAGGTCGTCGATGGCGTTGGTGACGAACAGGGGAACCACCTTTTCCGGGTACTGGTATGGCCCGATGTTATTCGAACCTCGCGTGATGGTGGCCTGGACGCCGTAGGTGACGTGGTAAGCGTTCACCAGCATATCCGCGCCGGCCTTGCTAGCCGAGTACGGGCTGCGGGGGGCTAACGGGTCCATCTCCTTCGAGCGACCGTCCGGCACATGGCCATACACCTCGTCCGTTCCCACCTGGTGCATGCGCAATCCGTACTTGCGGGCTGCCTCCAGCAGTGTGTAAGTGCCGTAAACGTCGGTTCGGATAAAGGCGTTGGGGGTCATGATGGATCGATCGACGTGCGTTTCGGCTGCAAAGTTGACGATGGTGTCGATCTCATGCGACTGGATGGCGGCATCCACCTGCTCCGCGTCACAAATGTCGGCGTGGATGAAGGCGTAGCGCTCAGCGAACCGCTCGGATACGTCTTTGAGGTTGTCCAGATTGCCGGCATACGTGAGCTTGTCGTAGATTACAACGTTCAGATCGGGGTATTTCTCCAGCATGTAGCGGGTGAAGTTAGAGCCGATAAAGCCGGCCCCGCCGGTGATTAGTAGATTCCGCATCAGATGTCGGTCTCTCCCTCTCTCACAAAAGTTGGCTAGATGGCTAGATGGCTTGCACAGTTGCGCCCAGCCATC